>JAQBVJ010000180.1 GCA_027623235.1 Planctomycetota bacterium | reverse complement strand
GGTGCACACGGAGCAGCACAGGACGCTGCTTTCGGAGCACAGGCCGGAGCACAAGGGGCGGCACACGAAGCCGCTTTCGGCGCACATGCAGGAGCACACGGAGCGGCACAACTAGCCGCTTTCGGAGCACATGCAGGAGCACAAGGGGCAGCACAGCTCGCGGCGCGGGGCGCACAAGCTGGAGCACAGGGGGCTGCACAGGAAGGGCCATGACCGAACAGACCAGCAGAAGCGCTGCTCATGCTCGCGGCAAGGACCATCAGTGCGGCGGTCAAAGTCGTCCACTTCATTCGGGGATTCTCCTCAAACCTGAAAACTGAAAACTCGTGAGTCACTCCAGTTGCAATGTTCCGGCAGTTGACCGGTTCGTCGGAGTGTCCCGCTTCGCAGCGGCAGTCTGGGTCACACACTCCATAATTCGGCAACTCCCCTTGGTGTTCATTCGAGGAAAGCTGCACAACATTGCTAAGACAGCTCATCTCCGGGATCTGTATCGACTGTTCGGATTCTGACGAGGGCATGTTTGCTTTGTGAGCACTGTCAGGTAATGCGATGCAGAGCGAACGGCCCGGTTGTCTGAGCCCCCCACTGCTTCGTCGTTTTCCGTGGCTCTGGTGCAGCAGATCGACTCGCGATTCTTCCCCGAACCGCCACCACAGGTCAGTCGTACCGCCTGATCCGATTGGGTGTTATTCCCTTTGAGAAGCCCTGCGCGTTGCAGCGATGTCGCGCAAGAAATGACGTGTCTCCGCATGTGTGGAAGACTCTCGCTACGCGAAAAATCCAGGCCATTCGGCGTGGCCGTAAAACCTTCGCGCACCGTTTCTTCTTACTGACGCAACCAGGAAAGAACCGGCTGGCATCCTTCGCGAAAACCATCAACACTGGCATCGTGCATCGATGGAGAACCGAGGTGAAGAAGTCACAAAACATCCTGCTGCGGCTCGGTCTCGCAATTTTTGGCGTCCTCTTCCTCGTGTGGTTAACTCTGCCAGACGTTGGCAGCAGGCCGCCAGCCAGAGTGTCGCAGTGCAAGAACAACCTGAAGCAGATTGGTCTGGCCTTGCACAACTACCACGAGGTCTACGGTTCTTTTCCGCCTCAATTCACGGTGGATGCCAACGGAAAACCATTGCACTCGTGGCGGCTTCTGATTCTCCCCTACCTGGATCAGCAGGGGATTTACAGGCAATTCGATCTCAGTTCGCCGTGGACAAGCCCCGCAAACGTAGACCTGTCAAACGAACCGCTGTCCGTGTACTGGTGCCCGTACAGGAAGGACGAACAGATCGGCTCCTTCACAAACTACGTTGGAGTCGCAGGGGAAAACACTGTCTGGCAAGGCCCCCGAGCAACCAGCAAAGCGGATCTTGGACGCGACCTGGGATCAGTCGTCATGGTTGTCGAAGTTGCCGACTGTCACGTTCCGTGGGCAAAACCACAGGACATCCCATTTGAGACTGCCACCGGCGGAATCAACTCCTCTCACAGCCATGCGCCTTCAAGTCACCACCATCAGGGTGTGAATATCCTTTTCGCAGACGGCACTGTGAAAATTCTGAAAGCCGGGCTCGACGACGATCGCCTGAAAAAATGGCTGGTCGTTCCCGACTGACGGCCGCTGACTCGACTGGCCGGCTTACTTCTGACGCAACAGGTGCAGGTTTGCGATCGTGATGCCGGAGAGCATTGATCCGATGATTCCCAGGAAGCCCTGGTCGGTGCCGCAGAGGAACAGGTTCTTCAGATGCGTTGTTCCGTCGCGGAGTTTTTTCGGAGCTCCGTAAACGGCGCCGTTGAGATGGCCCGTGAACTTTTTGATCGTGAGCGGCGTGAACGCGTCCGTGTCGACGATGTGTTTCCGGAAATCGGGCATGTATCGCAGAGCCGACTCAACGATTCGGCCCGTCCATTCGGATTTGGCCGCGGCGTAGTTGTCGTCGGTCTGGTTCAGCCAGAAACGCGGATCGGCCAGCGCGGTGATTCGGACGCGGCCTTCTTCCTGTTCACCGGGGTTGTATCGAAAATTGTTGGGCGAGCAGATGATCCCGCTGCGGACATCGCAGGGGGCTTCGGGCGGCTCATAACGGAACGTGTCGGAGTCGTTGTAAAAAACGATCGTCTGGTCGTGACCGAATTCCTGGGGCTGGCAGTCCAGCGAGAAAATCGTCTCGACGAAGGAGATGCCGCCTGGCTCGTTGTCCGAGCTGACTTCCTGCGGCGTGTCACACATCCGCAGCGTTTCCGCAATGCCCGCTGACGAGACCACATTGCGGGCCTCCAGAAACTCGCCGCTTTCCAGCAGCACGCCGGTCACCTGTCCGTTTTCCGAGATCACTTTCTGCACGCCGCTCTTGAGCTTCAGCTCGCCGCCGTTTCCTCGAAACTGTTTCACAAGGTTTTTCATGATCAGCCGCACGCCGCGTACGGGACGGCCGAAGCCCTCGTAAAAGATGCTTTTAAACATGATGACGAACTGGCTGAAATCCATGTCGCCGGCGGTCGGACTGCCGTAAAACATCAGCGGACAGAACAGCATGTCGACCAGAGTCGGATTCGACAGGTGTTCGTTGAGGATTTTCCGGGCGGAGGCGGTTTCCTCACCAAGGTGCAGTGCGTCGTGCTCGTCGATCAGCTTCAGCAGCCTGGCAAAACCGTCACTCTGATCGGGAAATTCCTCAACAATGTTCTGATGGAGAAATTCGAAGTCGTTTGTGAATTTCAGAGTCCGCCCTGGAAACGCGATGCTCGATTCCACCTGCGGGCACAATGCAAAATCTTCCCAGCGGAGCCGCAGTTGTCTCAGCAGTTTGCTGAGCGGACCGGTCTTCGTACCCGGCTCGGCGTAATTCGTGACCGCGTGCAGACCGACGTCGTGATCGCGTTTTCTCAACCGGTAAAACGAATTCAGCCCGCCGATCGTGTAGTGCTTCTCGACGATGCACACACTCCTGTCAAAGTAAGCGAGTCGAATTCCAGCGGCCAGTCCCGAGAGGCCTGCGCCAATGATGACAGTGTCGTATTTCAAAGGACATTCCGAACGAGTCGAGCCAGACAGCAACCTCGCCATTATACGGTGAAACGGCGAGGGCGGACTATCGCCTCGCGGCTGGCAAGCGTCAATTGAGCTCTTTGGAGGAGCGTCAGCGCAGGAAAACCTAAGCGGGAACTGCAGGCGGTTCAGGTAATCCCGCCCAAAAACTGAGGTGCCTCCTCGCCGGATCCCCACCCCCAGCCTCTGTTTCATGGAATTTACGGATATCCAGAGGTAGTCTGTCGAGCATGGCAAGCCTGTCCCCTGATCTGACTGTAGAGAGACCGACCATGAAAATCTCCGAGCTGACGACGTCCGAAACGAAACTGCGTTTCCTGACCTCGATCCTCAGCCTCGTCGTTGCCGTCAGCCTGTCTGGATGCGGCGATGACGATGCACCCGATCCAGAGGCCGGTGGCGATTCCAGTGGCGGAGGCACGGCGACATCTGTCCCGGTCGCCACCAACGTTGAAAAGGACTTCAACGTCGGCATCATGCACTACACCGATCAGGGCAGCGGCTTCTTCCCGATGAACGTCATCCGGGCTCTCCATGACAGCGAAACGAAAGCTCCTTTCCTGGAACACATGGAGCGGTTCGGCCTGATTCCCGGCGAGGTCTCCGACAGAAATCCTGAGGGCTTCCCCGTCGGCATTGTGACCAACACGATTCAATCGGGAGATCACCAGGTCGAGATGTTCGGCTTCACCTGCGCGGCATGACACACGTCGGACCTCAGCTACAAAGGAAAGACGATCCGAATCGAAGGTGGATCCGGACTGTTCTATGTCGATGCTCTTGGCGATGCCGTCGCCGCTTCGCTCAGCGCAACGTTGAAAGACCCGAAAGAACTGCTCGGATTCCTGAAACGACTCGAAGAGCAAGTCATCAGCACGAATCCGGACGAGCCATCACTCCTGGCAAAATTCAAGAACTTTGACCATTTGAAAGGCGACGGTGAATTCGGAGCGGGCCTGGCATCGCACATTCTGCAGCGAGTGAAAAGTGCCACCACGGCGATCAAGACTGACGCGGAGCACCTGGCCCTCGATGCAGAGTTGCTTGAAAAACTCGCAAAGGATCTGCTCGCCAAAGAACACTCGGGCGAGAGCCCGCTGGAAGCGCTCGAAGATACACTCGAACACAGCCACCTGACCGACGACCTGGCCGATCTGGAATCGGCTCTCGCCGATATCAAGTACCGGGCGGCGTTTCTGAAAGTTCGCGCGTGGCTTTCGGAGCCAGGCAATCGACTTCCCGCCGGGTACGGCCGGGCCGACGACTTCGGGACCGCCCGAGTCGAATTGTTCGCCGGCTGGAACAAGAAAAACATGGTTCCCGTCAACGCCCCCGTCAGTACTCCTCAACTGTGGAATGTGGACGAGTATGCGTGGCTCCACTGGAACGCGAACACAAACTCCGTCATTCAGCGCAGCATCGGAGAATCGATCGGCGTCGGAGCCACCTACAACCCAAAGACACTCACTACGTCGGTCCCCATTTCGAAACAGATGCATGTTGAAGAACAGATCCTCAAAGTCCTCCCGCCACAATGGCCGGGCGAGATCTTTGGAAAGCCCGATCAGAAGAAAGTCGCCGCCGGGAGAACGATTTTTGAAGAACAATGCAAAGGCTGCCACACTCCGGCCGGTCGCGACGAAAAGGGGCTACTCGAGTTCAACCTGCTGACCGTCAAGGAGGCCGGCACGGACTCCCTCGACGCGACAAACTTCGACCGACCTGTTTACAAAGCAGACGACTCCACTGTCGGCTTCGCAGTATCGATCGAGACCCTGCTGACGGAACTGCAGACGACACAGAAGAAAACGATGAGCGACGCGGACAAGTCTTTGATGGACACGCTCGAAGCAAAACGCTCGCCAGTCAAATGGCGGGACACGATGACGGTCACCGGTGGCCCGGTTTACCCGGCCAAGCCTCTGGAGGGCACCTGGTCAACCGGCCCGTTTCTCCACAACGGTTCCGTGCCGACGATGTACCACCTGCTGCTGCCGGCCGATCAACGTCCGAAAAAGTTTTTTGTCGGAAGCAACGACTTCGACCCGGAGAAGCTCGGCTTCCATTACGAAACCGACGAAACACCGAGCAAATACCTGAAGGCATTCGAGTTTGATGCCACCGTCAAAGGCAACTTTAACACCGGCCATGAATTCGGAACGGACCTTTCTGAAGAGGACCGCATGGCACTGCTTGAGTACCTGAAAACTCACAAGGACAACCTGGACGACATCCAGAACAAGTTTGTCCCGCCAGCAGAGTAATCTCACAGCGAGCCTCGTCGGGCGGCACTTGAAGCCGCCCGACGATTGCTGGCTCTACTGTTCCCGCTGCTTTTCGATCATCGCCAGCAGAGCTTTCCAGCCGTCGAGCTGCTCGCGAGTCATCGTCGCCGGACGACCCGTGTTGAGCCGATGCTCGATCGCGCGAAGTCGCCGTCGGGTTTCTCGCGGCAGATTCACCCGGTCGTTCACGACAAGCCCGGTCACGCGCTGCTGTTGATGCTGTCTCAGAATGATTTCCTTCTGCGGGTTATTCCGGTAGCCCTCTTTCTGCAATCGATGCCTGACGTACTGCACCATCCCCCGCACCCGTCTGGCGTTGTCTCGAGGAAAGCTGATCGTGATGTCGTCCGCGTAGCGCGTGTAAGTTGCCTTACGCTTTTTCGCCGCCCAGGCGATTCGCGTGTCGAGACGGCGGTTGACCAGATTGCTCAGCCGAGGACTCGTCGGCGCTCCCTGAGGCAAGCCGTTTTCGTAAGTCGTCAGTTTTGTCAGCAGCTCGGCCGCCTCACGATTCCAGCCGACCCGCTGAAAGTACTTCGTGATTCGTTCCGCCGTTGTCGAAGGAAAGAAATCTTCGACGTCCATCTTGAGGACGACCTTCTGTCCGACATGTCGATTCGCGTTGTGTACGATCGACTGCCTGTTCTCAAATCCGGTGACCGCCGGATGAACCGTCAGCTTTGCGAGGACGCGGTGTAGAATCTGTCGCTGAACGGCCTTGAGTTTCTCGCCCGGCACCAGCAACCGCCGCGAACCGCCACGGCGTTTCGGAATGAAAGCCTCGACATAGTCGAGCGGGATTGTGCGAAGTTCTTCGAGGCTCATCCCGAGCCGCTTCGCGAGCTCTTCCGGTGATTTCCCGAACCCGTACTTCGCGCGCAACCAGTGAATCGGATGCCCGTTGGTCGTTCTGCGATAGATGATCCATGGCCCGTAGATCAACAGAAACGGCACCATGATCAGCAGCACGATGCCGAACACGACGATCAAAACCGGAGAGACAAGAATCCAGCCGATGCCGCGCAGAATCCTCACGTTCTTCTCCGACGAATCCGTGATGAAAGACGGGCACCGGCCGAAGCCGATGCCCCAAGTCCTGCAAGGCGTTCAAGGAGCTCGAGCAGCTCCTGAACGCCTTCTCTCCAGTCTCAAGAACCCGCAAACGGGCCCGGCCGACGAAACATCGGCCGCTGCTCAAAAGAGCATCGCCAGGACGCCGGCATCATGCCGGGCGGAATTGACCGGGGCAAGCCTTCTCTGTTGCGGCTCGAAACGCCGCGAACCGCCCGATTTTCACTGTCAAAAAAACACCCGGACGGCTTACGCCGTGCCGCTGCTTTTTCAACGGGCTGCTGGTGTCGCTGAAGACTGCTTCTGAAGATGAATCAGGACGAAGCAATCGTCTCGTGGATCTGCAGGTACTCATCGTCGATCGGATAGTTTCGGAACTGGATCGTGTAGAACTTTTCGAACCAGTCCTGAATGTCCGGCACGACATCGGCGTCGAAGCTCGGCGCGACGTGGAACAGCGTTCCGGTTTTGTTTGAGCGGACTTCGGTGTCGTCGACGACCAGGTCGCCTCGGTGGATCACGAAGCGAGGCATTTCGAACATTTTCTGGATGTCTTCGTCGCGACTGTAAATCGTGATGTCCGCGTCGGCTCCTGGACCGAGATGGCCTTTCTGCTCGAGGCCGAGAATCTTCGCCGGTGAAGCGCGCGTGATAATCGCGATTTCGTTGAATGTGTACTCGCGAGTCAGCTCGGACAGCGTGCACTTGTCGCGAACAGCCGCCGGAGCCCGGTCGAGCACAGCTTCGCGTCGCGAGCGGTCCATCAGAAGCGCGATGATCTCCGGGTAGGCAAGGAATGAGCCGCCGTTTGGATGGTCGGTGCTCATCGCGATCCGCCACGGATCCTCAACCAGCAGGTACCACTCCAGACCGATCGCCCACTGCAGCGTGTGGACCAGGCTTTTGTTTTTGTATTCGATCGGGACGATGCCGCAACCGGCTTCCATTTCCGTGTCGCCACTGAACCACTTTCGGCCAGTCACCTTGTGCAGGAAGTAACCGAGCGGCCCGTCGCCAGTCATCGACGTCGTCTTGTCGAAGACGACCTGCCCGACGTCGACCGTCAGGTTGTCGTGCGAGTTGACATACTCGGCCAGCTTCGGAACTTCGGAACAGAACGTTGACTGATCGTTCGGGTCTCCGCCGTAACTGTGAAACTGAATGTGAGTCAGATGGCCGCGGTGTCCCTCGAGCGCTTCCATTGTGGCGAGCGTGACTCGCCAGTTGCCGGGGATTCCCAGATTGTTGCAGTGAACGTGGACCGAGTGAGGCAGGCCGAGTGCATCGACGCTGCCGGCAAGACCTCGAATGATGTCACGCGGAGTCAGCTTGTCGTAGCCGGCCACGACTGAGTCGAGCGTGTCGGTGTTGCCTTTGCCGCTCTTCCAGGATTCCACTCCGCCTGGATTCACGAGCTTCGCCGCGTAGCCTTTGGCCGCACCGAGCAGCCAGCCGACGTAGGCCTGCAGCTTCGCGGACTCGTTCGCGGCGATCTGATTCATCACGTAATGATTGTTGCCCATCATCACGTAGAAGCCCTTGTCGATGATGGGCGTGTCTTCAAGCTCTTCGTGAGTGTGGCGCGCGGCGAGCGGCGGGACCGCCGCGTCGAATGCCGTCGTGTATCCGAGGCCGGCGTAAAGATATCCCGTCGCCCAGGTGCTGGGCACAGCACCGACGGTTCCCGACCGAGTGTGCTCGGTTCGCCGCACGACACGGGCTTTGCGTTTGTCGTCGGGCATCATCTTTCGCGCGGTGTTCGTCTTCGGCCCGGCGATGTGACAGTGCATGTCGACTCCGCCCGGCATGACGACATACCCCGTCGCATCGAGCGTGCGGTCGGCCTTCGCGTCGGCATCGGTCGGAGCTTCAATGACCTTGCCATTCTCGACCCAGATGTCTTTGACCTCGCCGTCGACACCGTTTTTCGGGTCGTAAACCGTGCCGCCTTTTACGCAGAGTTGAGGCATCTCAGAGGAACTTTCACTGAATAACGGGGAGCCAGAGTCGAGACGCAGACCGGAAGTCGGTCATGCGAAAACGGTGCCAGCCGCGATTGTATTGCCCTGTCCGGAAACAGCCACCAAGCCGACAACGTCGCCGTCCCGACTGCCTATTCTGATTTCTGAGGTGGCGGAACGAGATCGGTTTTTTCGACGGGAACCTCGACGCCACCTGCGGGAATCTCGCGGCCGATTGTCCACAACACGCCCTGAGTCATCAGCCGGCGATAACTCTCCTGATTCCAGTTCTCGTGAAAGTGGAGTCCGGTGAAGCCGAACGACCGTCCGCCGTCAGGTCGCGAACAGGCCCAGGCCACGGTGTGTGACTCGCCTTCGATCGGAACCTGAATCAGTGGGATGACCGGCTTGAGCGTGCCACCCGGATCCGGCTGTTTCAGCTTGAAGTAAAATTCTTCGTGAATGTCCAGAGGCTCGATGCCCTGCACAATCGGGTGTTTGGGATGCGGCAGTTCGGTTCGGACGTCAACGACTTTGTACCGCCGATCCGGGCCGCCGTGACAGCCACCGAACAGTTTGACAAAGGGCTCAATATTCTTTGCGTCTTTTGTCCCCATCCCCCAGTGGAGACAGGCAAGGCCGCCGCCGCGTTTGGCGAGCCGCTGAAACGCCGCCAGTCGTTCGGGCTTTTTCGAAATCCAGGCCGCTCCTTCTGAGACGAACAGGAAGGCCGCGTCGGCTCCGTCGAGCAACTCGGGGCCGTCCTCCCACTCGCCATCGGCACTCACCACAATGGCTTGAATCGGCGCGTTCCGAGACACCTGTCGAACCAGCTTCGCCAGCAGACCCGCTCCCGCGCGGTACTCGTGAGTCCCCGGCGGATGCCCGTCCGGAGCCTGGCCGATCAACACAATCCGCTTCGGCCGGAGCGGCTCTTTCGCGATCGAATCGCCGGCACCGATCAGGATCGCGAGGCCACACAGCAACGAAGTCAGGAACCATCGAGGCAACATCGCAAACTCCGTCGAGAGTAGTTTTTCCGGGGAAACAGCGGCCTGCGATTTCAAGCCGAACCGCGTGCGGGAACTGTAGCTTGCCCCGTCGGTCGGCTGCCAACGACACCTCGCTCACGCGTCGAGCCTGTGACGAAGTGGACGCGCCTGCGGCTCGGCAGGAGCCTCGCTGTCCCGATTACGACTCAAATCACCGGGCTGCGGCCAACCAACATTGATTTCAGAAACCGCGCGGCCCGCGGCTCCGGTTGAACCGATTGAACTGAGCCGGTATGTCTTCCGCACGGCCATCACCAACGACCGCATCGTCTCGCTGAGCAACGGCCAGGTGACGTTCCGGTATCGCCCCACCCGTCAAAGCAACGGCGGCGAACATCACGATCGTCTGATGACGCTGCCGGTATTCGAATTCCTGCGACGGTTCCAGCAGCACGTGCTGCCGCGGCGTCTGCAGAAGATTCGGCATTACGGCTTCCTGAGCCGCCGTGCGAAGATCGATCTCGACGACGTGCGCGCAGCGATCCTGGATTCGCTGCGGGACGTCGAGCCGGACCTGGAACTCGAAGACTGGCGCGTGCCGACGCTGCGTCCGATCGGGAATGCGGCTTCGGACGCAGACGGTCCGCGTTGTCCGAATTGCGGCGGACGCCTGATCTTCCAGGGATTCCACCGCATCCGCCCGCCACCGCTGACGCACACGTCCCGTCAGCCCGGGATCGGGTCTCCCGCCATCACCGTGCCGGAAGACATTCGCCAGCGCCACGTTACTCGCTTCTGAAAACCGTCAGCAGCGAGCCCGCTCCCGCTCCGCGCCGACCTGAAACCCCATCGCACTGCGCCCGGTTCTACCACGACCTCCCGCCTGCGAAACGACGCGACTGTCATGACGCGACTCACAAACACTCGTGACGAACACTCCGCGCACAAAAGAAGCCCGAGCACAACACCCGGGCTTCTTGAATAAAAGATTAGAACTCGGCTCGGCTAACGCCTCACGAGTTTCTAATCCACTGGTGTTGAACTTAACCGCTTCGCGTGGACAGAGTCGTTCGGGGTTGGTTGGCTTTGTGGCATGATCGGCGGTCTGTTTGTGACGGC
>JAQBVJ010000179.1 GCA_027623235.1 Planctomycetota bacterium | reverse complement strand
CCGTCCTGACGTAAGTTCTTGGCTGCATTCATCGTTAGGTCGATGCGGACCCGCATTCGATTCCCGCCGCCTCCACTGGGGCCAATTTGCGAGAGATCGCAAGTTGGCCCTTTTCATTGGTTTACGTCAAGTATCTTGATTTTCGAGGCTCCGTAGCGTCAAATAGGTCCAATCGGAGGTCCAGTTAGGTGGATTTTCGGGTCCAGTTAGATGCTAGTGGACAGAGCCTGGGAGATCACCATCAATCAATCCAGCAAGAAGATCACGCGACGGCACAGCCGTAAGAAATCGAGCCAAAGCACCGACACCAAAGGGGAGCGGTTCTTTCTCCAGGGCAAGCGGTGGCGGTTCCCGCGGGGACTCTCGACGCAGGATGTCGAGACTCGCATCTCGCGTCTCAGAGCACTGTGGGATGACCACGAACGCTTCTGCCTCAGCCAGGTGTTCGTCGATCCGTCTGCGATGTCAGGCCTCCCTGAATTTGCCATCGAGGAGGACGCTAAGCGATTCCTGAAGCTGCAATCTTCCGTTACTGGGCCGAGCCACGAAAGCGATAAAGCGGCTGGTGCGTGGCCACCTTTCGGCGTCAGCGGGCGGAACGGTGGCGTAACGGCTGGAGACAAGGCAGCCGATTGGTCGCCCCTTGCTTTGTGGATTGCCGATCAGATCAAGCATGGTGTTCAGCCGGTGCCCCTGCCGCCACTCCCCGAGTTGCAGAGCTCCGTCTTTCGCAATAATCAGGTCGATTACCGATTTGGACATCTTGCCCAGGTGTTTTCGGGACCTCGCGAATCGCACCCACCAACAATCCGTGATCTCCGCTGGCAGGATGCATTCAAACTGCTCAACCGACTCACTGAAGCCTATCCGTCCGTGCCTTGGACCATGCCGCAGCATCACATTGATGAAACGGCTCGGTTCCACGAGCAGGCAACGAAAGAAGCGATCGCCACGACGGCAAAAGTCCGCTCGCAAAAGCCACTATCCCCAGACATTCCGCTCATCCCAGGAACGTTCCACGATTCGGTTCGAGAATACGTGAAGAAACGCACCGCAGGCTTCAACCAGGGTGATGAATTCGACGGCAGCGGCCACAGCATGATTGGGCTGGCGGAAAACTTCGCGAAACGACAGCCCGATTTGCCCCTTGCGACGCTGGATTTCACCCGGTGCCAGGAAATTTATGACTTCTGGAGAAACAGGCCACTTAACCTGCGAACAGGGCAGCCGCTGACTTACAAGCACTGCTCCAGTCACATCGGTGAACTCCATCGGTTCTTCAAATGGCTGCATACCAGCGACAAGTTTGCCTGGAGGCGGCCTGAAGACTTCGACTTGCTCGAAACAAAGGTGAACCGATTGCCTTCGGATCGACGATCTATCCAGAATATCGAAATCAAGACATTCAGCGTTGAGCACCTCAAGCTCCTCTACAAGCACGCGTTACCTGCACAGCGACTGAAAATGGTGTGGTGCCTGAACTGCTCTCATGGTGCCGCAGAGATCGGGCGGGTGGCATGGGAAGACCTGTTCCTGAATCAGCCCCACCCATGGACCAACGAAGGCCTCGAATGTGCCAGTAGCGAAAGCGACTCCTGGTGTGGGCTTCTGCGGCCCAAAACTGATGTTGTCGGCTGGTGGTGGTTGTGGCCGGAAACGACCGAACTGGTTCAGTGGTGGAAAGCCGATCTTGAGAAAAGGCTCAAACGGGAACTGAAGTCATCCGAGCGAATGCTGCTGACGGACAAGGGGACCAGTCTTTACCGTGATTCATCCCGGAACGCCCAGACATCGTTCGCTAATGAATGGAGCCGATTGCACGCTCGGGTTGCCAAAGCCGAGGGAAAGGATGCGGTGCCGCGACTTCCTTTCGGCACGCTCAGAGATCAAATGAGTAACTGGCTTGGCAGCGACCAGAACCGAGCTGTTCTCGCCAGCGTCGCTCTGGCTCATGGAATCCCACACAAGGGTGACAAGCTGCTTTACAAGCACTACTCGAATCGCCCATGGGCACATCTCTTCGAGGCCCAGAAAGAATACCGCCAGCTCCTTCAGCCGGTGTTTGACGAGATCCCCGACCCGCTCGTGATCCACGATCCGCTCACAAGTCAAATTGCCGACTTGTGGAACTCGGGAAATCAGGACCTGCGTGCAATCGCGGAAGCGTGCGATGTTCACATCGTCACAGTTCGCCGCAAGCTTCGCGATTGCGGCCTCATCTAAAGCTGTATGCCGCCTGCCGTACAGACGCGAAGACCTCTCGTGCGAGTCGCTTCAATCTCGCCGCCGGGCTGTCTTCGCCAAAGATGTCAGCACCAAGAGTTCCATCGAAGAAGTCAGACCGATGTCGTGCCGCAACGTTGATGTCACTGCATCGCGCGGGCCCAGCCAATGAGGGCAGCAAGCAGAATATGGTAGGGCTGGAGCATGAACTGCATTGGTAATTCGGTCGTGGGCAGGAAAGCCGAGCAGATTCCGAGGCGTAGTGCCCCAAGCAAAAACGCAGCTGCCACGCGTGAGTGAGTTTCCAGCAGTCACTTTTCTCGCCTGCCCACGCACGGCCATCACAGCTCGACTGTCACACCCCTGTCGGTGCGGGTGACAGTCACCAGACCGGGAATTATCAGTCAGAGCGGGCACATCATGTGTTACCCGCTCGCTGTGGAGCGGAGCCTTTACTCACATCCCTATCGTAGTATGGTCTGCATCCAGCAACTCGATAAAGGACATTCAAATGAACTCCAATTCTCCACCTCTTGATCCGTCACCTGAAGAGCAGGCATTGGCGATCAACGCAGAGCAGTTGAGCCGCCATTTTCGAGACTGGTCCAAAATCTGGTCACAGTTTCTCGAACAGCACGGGATTTGGTGGCGTGAACGGATTGGCGAAACACAGGAGCCTGTTTACACGCTCCCGAAATTTGTTGTGATTGCACTCTCAGCGGAGTCGGAGGCCAGAGGCAATAATCGCAAAACGAAGAGATTCTTGTCCGCGACCGACGAGCAGGCGGAAAGGAGTTTTCGGGAAGCGTGCGAATCTTTTCTTCCGGACACTGTTGGCGTCTGGCGAGACCAGCCAGTGCGGTACCCCAATTTGTCTGATGTCGAACCGAATCTCGGCGTCGATGATAAACAGACACACATGCTGATGGAATCCGGGCTGACCGAACAGCAAATTAAAGCTTCGCTCAATCAATCGCAGTCGGAGATCTTCAAGACGCGTCATCAACTTCTGGGCTATGCAGGTTTTCTGACATTCAACGAGCAGTTTATTGAAGAACGAAAAGTCCTTCAAAAACTCTGGCAAGGATTACCTTCCGATTCAGTCCTGCCACAAACGTCCGCCAGTCTGCTTGCATCCCCTGTCCCTTTTCAGTTCTTACCGGGTTATGAACGACTCTCAGATCGCCAGCAGTTGTTTTATCAGATGCTCAGAGAGTTCATCGCCAAATGGGAACTCTGTGGATTCGCGACCTGGGACCTCCCGTTACCACAGGGACCCCTGCAAGAGTTACCAGCCGGTCTGATAACGACACTTCGAGGTCCCGAACCTACTTTGAGCTATGTGCCAAACTACTTTGACATTCCGTCAAAAGTAAACTTGCGAGATGAGCTGCGAGATAGCCAACGTCGAGCGGGCGAGAGAGCTGGCCTTGGGCATGAACTCCCCGTCACCGACACTTCAGCTCGTAGTGAGACTGCAAGTACCCATGAAACGAAATTCAGAATGTGGTTCGCTGAGCTGACACTTCGGCAGCGGTACGGAAAGATCCACGGTGCAGCAACACGCCTGGGGAAAGCCTTTGCGGAGGAACTGGGAATCTCCGAAGTACGAATCAAAAAACTTCGCACAGAGTATTCGGGTTTTCTTGATTAATCCGCGTTCGCTGCAGTCTTCAGTTTTCCTCCATGTGTTTGATCGTGTCTTCGGGACGTGGTGACCGGTGTAGTTCCATTGGAACCACTTGGCGAAGGTCTTATTGAAGCGGTGATGAAATCGAGCAGTCGGTCCTTCCGATCCTGCAGAGTCACGCTGCAATGTACGTTCAGATTATCGAGCAAAAGACCCAACCCGCAGTGAAATCTGTCTGAAGCGGCACAGGAATATGCCCGGCTTCGCCCACGTACGCGCAGACAGCTTATGCCCGTGGAGCTGTGTCGCTGCCTGAGTCAGCGACGCGTTTCGGTATGCCCGACGCAAATGCAGTTCGACGCAGCGATTCCGCCCCAATCACAGTATTGCCTTGGCGATGAGCGTTGCTGTTCAGACAGAGGGGAACACAACGCAACCCTACCAGTTGCAATGTCACTGACTGCATAAAGTTACCGACGCAGAACTACTGGCGGCCGGATTTGTTGACGCTTGCAGAATTCGCGACAACAAGTTTGCGTCAGGAGTGGACCTGCGAACTGCTGGGCTGATCCACAATCGGAACGAACAATCTGTGAGCAAAAAGGGGGCGCGAAAATGTGTGATTGGTGACTTAGATTGGAAAAATCACACCCGTTAGTTTCCGCCTCGTTGACGGTCGCTCACCGTGGTCAACGCACATCGTTAAGAAAAGGAGAAGACCCGAATGATCTCACCCAGCTCAGACATCGGCAACGAAAGGGTCAGCAGTCCGTGGCTGACCCCGATCGAGGCGTCGCAGTATATCGGCGTTGCACTCGGCACGCTGCGCAACTGGACGAGTGCCCGCTTCGTGCCGTTCGCCAAACGCGGAAGAACGGTCCGGTATCACCGGGATAAGCTCGACACATGGCTCGCCAGCGGAGTGTCTGCTGAACGCACCCCAATGCCGGACATCCTCTCAGCAGAACACGACTGAATAACGTCAATGAAAACAGGGTGCCGCGCCAACGACACCCTGCCCGAGGAGCCTGCGGCCCCACACTTTACACGGTGCATTGTCGCACAACCGCTGGCTCCGATCAACTATTTCTGACCGTGATCGGTTCAGAAAACTTGCGAGGAGTCTTACTATGTTACATCTCGATCGTTTCCTGTCTCGCCTCAAAAATGTTACCCCATGGGGAACCGGCAACAAAGCATGTTGCCCCGGCCACGACGACAAGAACCCGTCGTTGGAAATCAAACTTGACGACGAGCACGTCATCATTCTTCGGTGCCGTTCGGTTAATTGCAGCGTTGCGCAGATTCTGACCGCGATGGCTCTGTCGCCCATCGACCTTCAGCCTGACCCAGACGACGACAGCATTCCGAGCCTCGACAATTCACAGTTCGTCGCTATCGAAGGTTCGCAGACGACAGGGGATTGCGACGATGCTGATCCCGAGCTGCGGGGGAGTATCTATGCGTCCCTGTTGTCACAACTTTCACTGAGCGATGCCCATCGGGAAGACCTGCATGTTCGGGGGTTTGAAGACAGCGAAATCGATCAGAGGGAATACCGCTCGATCGATTACTCCAGCAAGCAATCTGCAATTTTGGCACTCAAGGCTGAGTTTACGGTACCGCAATTACTGTCGGTGCCCGGTATCTGTCAGAACAGCGATGGTGAACTGCGGCTGGTTGGTCCGCCGAAAGGACTCCTGATTCCCGTCCGGGATACCGACGCGAAGATTGTTGCCCTGAAAGTTCGTAGCAACGATGGTCATGAGACCTATGGAAAATATCTTTACGTTTCCGGTGGTGGTGGTAAAAGCTGTGGAACGCCAACCCATGTCCCACTGGGTGTGCAAGGACCTGTCCCGATCTTGCGAGTCACCGAGGGTGAACTCAAGGCTGATATTGCGACCACCATTGGTGATCTACCGACAATCGGTTTCCCAGGCGTCGATACATGGTCATCCGTCTTACCGGTCATCGAGTCGCTGTCACCGCAACGCGTACATCTGGCGTTCGATGCCGATTGTGCCACTAAACCAAATGTCGCTAAATGCCTGTTCGCCTGTGCGGAAGCTTTGGTCCAGCTAGGACTCGATGTGCAAATCGAGACCTGGTCAATCGACGACGGGAAAGGTATTGACGATCTGCTCGCTGCTGGACACACACCAACGGTTCGTTCGATCGACGAGGCAAGAACCTACCTGGAGTCAATAAACACTCCTGACCTCGGCGAAGGAGACAACGCACAACCGCCGACGGATCAATCGCAGGAAACAGACATTGCGGTGGGTAGCAAGAGTGAAGTGCCCGGCACAACATCGCAGTGTGTCTTACCATTTCCGCTGCATATATTTGCTGATCATTTACAGCTGTATGCGAAACAGGCTGCTGAAGCACTCTCGTGCTCAATTGATCTCGTCGCGATACCAATGCTGGCGGCGGCGGCGACGGCAATTGGGGCCAGTCGCACGCTTGAGGCTAAACGTAGCTGGCGGGAATCGCCTCGCCTGTACATTGCGTGTGTCGCAGTCCCCGGTAGCGGAAAATCACCGGCGGAGACCCTTGTCACGCTCCCTCTATACAAGCGGCAAAACAGATACAAGGCCAGTTTCCGAAAGGACCAGAAGGCCTTCGAGTCAGGAGTGCCGACAGATTCGGAACTGGCAGAGGATGTGCAGGACCTGGAACTCAGCGACACCGCAGTGCCCTGGTCATCAGCTGATCCTGAGCCTGGCGTCGCTGCTGATAGTTCGGTAGCACTTTTGGAGTATACGAGTGTCATCACGGCGATTGATCCCGAACAGGTTAGTCCGGATCAGCAAACTGACGATTCGACAGCTCCATCGAAACCAATCCTCCGCCGTATCGTCGTGTGCGACGCAACCACGGAAGCTCTCGGCGGGATTCTCGCCGATAATCCGAGAGGTCTGATTCTGATGCGTGATGAACTCTCCGCATGGATCAGTTCCCAAAATCAGTATAAAGGTGGCAAAGGTTCTGATCGCCAGTTTTACCTCAGCTGCTGGTCCGGCCAACCAGCAATCGTAGACCGAAAATCTAAACCAGAACCGACCATGATCCCTCGCCCGTTCCTAAATGTGCTCGGCGGAATCCAGCCCGATTTGTTGCAGATTCTCATCGACTCCGGGGGGAGGTCGGATGGATTTATGGACCGGATCATTTTTTCCTTTCCTGAGCCAATTCCGTCCCGACCATGGACCGAACTCGCAGTAGATGTACAAGTCGAGCAAGGCTGGTTCGACACCGTAAACAGGCTGTTCGATCTTGATATGGATTACAACGACGATGAGGATGTCTACGAACCTCGCATTGTTCGAATGACCGTATCAGGCAAAGACGCCTGGCAGGAGTGGTACAACGCCCACGTCGTCGAAATGGATGCTGATGATTTACCATCACTCCTTAAAGGACCGTGGTCAAAACTCAAGTCATACTGCCTGCGGTTCATTCTGATCATCCACCTGATGCGTGCCACAACGGATACCGACATCGACCCCGAATACGCTGACGACACGAGTGTCCAGCGAGCGGCAGAGTTGATGCAGTACTTCAAATCTCACATCCGCAAGGTCTATGCCAGCCTTCAGCGCGACGACGACGACCGCAGGGTTCAACTTGTTGTCAAGTGGCTCCGAAAACACGACGGTGAGTGCACGTCCCGGACGCTGCAACGCGGAGGGGTCGCCCACATCAAAAAGGTGAGCGAGGCGAAAGAAATGATGAGGAACCTGGTGGACCGCGGTTTGGGCAGCCTGGTGGACCGCCCCACACCCCAGTCCAAGGGCAAGGCTGTCACCTACTTCACGCTGGATGCGGCTGCGTCGGATGGCGTCGGGTAGTGTCAAGTGCCCAATCCAACACTTCTGTTCAACGTAATTGCATATATTTCAACGACTTACGTTGGCTTACGTTTGATGTGTCGGGTTGTCGGGTAGGGGGCGCTTCAATTGACGAAGCTCCGGCGGAGAGATGGCACCTTGGCAGCCGTGCCGGACGTAAGGGGGTGCACCCGACAATTCGACACCTCCACATAACACATGTAACAGTAAAGACTTAGGGGTATTTTATGTGTCGGGTTGCTATCCGGCACTATCTGACACTCGAAAGGGATTCATATGGAAGCCACGGTAACAAAAACAATTGAGATCGCGACGCGAGAAGTCGAAATCAGCGGATTCCGATTTCCGTATCAACGTTGGTTGCACGGTCAACGAATGACTGGTCGACTCATCGCAATTGATACAGAAACAGAAATCATCAAGGACCAGGAAGTTCCGCCGCTGGCTCTGGCGATTGCAAGCGATGGTCGACAACACGTCCTGATTCACCCGGATGATGTTGGTGAGTTTTTGTTGACCCACTCGCAGGCAGAGTTTGTTTGCCACAATGTGGCATTTGACTTCTGGGTCATCCACGAGCATCTGACGGAGACCGGTGAAGTTGACGCTTTGAACTTCTGGGTACACCTCGTGAAGGCCCATCGACTCCATGACACGATGCTGCTCGACATATTACTCCGATTGGCCAGAGGAGCGGGTGTGATCGAAAAACGTGATCTCGCTATAGTGACCCGTTTCTACACAGGGCTGGAGATTTCCAAAGAAGACCCGTATCGACTTCGATTCGGTGAGCTGATTGATTGCGACTGGGAAACAGCTGAGCCGGGGTTCTTTGAATATGCGATCAAGGATGCAATCTGTACTTTGCTCGTGTATCAAATCATGAGATCCCAGGCCGTCGAAGCGATGACCGCTCAAGGGCGCCGATCGGCCCCAAAAGGCCCTGTTGAAATCTATCCTGATGCACCAGCGAGGTTCGGACTGCTGAGTGAAGCCATTCAGGTTGAGGGTGCCATTGCTCTTGCTGCAACGACCAGAAACGGTCTGCATACTCACGCAGGGCGTCTACAGACTGCGAAAGAGGAATTCCAGCAGGAGTTGGAGTCAGTCATTGACGAGTTTATCACCCACTATCCCGGCATCCTGTTGCAGGACACAACGGGGCAACTGCGGCTGACGAAATCGGATTTACCACGAAAATCACACGTAAATCTCGACAAAGCTCTGTTGGCTGCCGTGGAAGAGATTTCTCAGCGGACAGGGACCACCGTCAGTGCGAAGAGAACTCTCAAAGGAAAGATCTCTCATTCTGCAGACGAATGGAAAGACCTCATTGAACAGAGCGCCTTTCTGTCTCTGTGGGCAAGTTATGAAAGACTGACCAAGAAGAAACAATTCTTTGAAGCCTTGTCCGAGCCTGTGCTCCATCCTCAATATAAGGTGCTGGTCCGAACGGGGCGTACGAGTTGTTCAAAACCGAACATGCAGAATATCCCGCGGGATGGTGAGTTCCGCAACGTCATCGTGCCATCACCGGGCCACCTTCTTCTCGTGGTCGATTATTCCTTCATCGAGCTCGTTACTCTGGCGGCGGTTTGCCTGGCTCGTTTTGGTTCCTCTCGGCTTGCGGATGTCATCAAGAAAGGTGTCGACCCTCACTGCTATACGGCAGCAATCCTGGCTGGAATCTCACTAAAGCAGTTCATGAGCTTGAAGCACACGGATCCTGCTCGCTTCAAGTCCGCCCGCCAGCAGGCAAAACCGGTAAATTTCGGCGTGCCAGGTGGAATGGGACCCACAGCGCTTGTTGCGTACGCAAAAGCCACGTACGGCGTACAGATGACACAGCAGGAGGCAGAGGATTTCCATCGTCGACTTACCACAAAAATCTACCCTGAACTTGGTCAGTACCTTGCGGGTGATGGATTGTTTCAGCTAGCACGATGGCTGAAAGTTCCTGAAGCCGTTTGCATAAAATCGTTCTGCTTTGGTGATCTGACTTCATCCAAATCTGCAGCAATCGTTTGCAAGATCGTGAAGGGGCAACCGCTCAAGAAAGACGGGACTCCATTCAAACCTCGCTATGTGCGGGGTGTCTGGGATTCTCTCGTCGCGATCAACCGAAACGAACAATTGGGTACCGAACTGCAGCGGCGCGTCGGAAGTCCTCGTCTCGCGGATCGGCTTTTTCCCAGTTCTGTAGCCACGTTGACGGGTCGAGTACGCGGTAATGTCAGTTACACCCAGGCTCGAAATACGCCTTTCCAGTCACTCGCGAGTGATGGTGCAAAACGCGCGCTGGGACGACTTGTGCTGGGAGGATATCGAGTCGTCGGGTTCGTCCATGACGAAGTTCTCATCGAACTCCCCGATCAGGGTGATTACGTCGATCGCTCCGCAGTCGAAGCAGTTGTCAAAATCATGATCGAAGCGATGCAGGAGATGACCGGAGACGTGCCGGTGAAATGCGAATACACGGTTAGTGATCGCTGGTCGAAGAATGCCGAGCAAATTCTTGACGGGGAGAAAGTGAGGGCATGGCGGCCGACAATCGAAGGAGACACAGGTCCGCCAGGTGTGTGAGACTGGAACAGTATTGTCACGACCGAAAAATAACCCTGTCTCTGCTGAATACACAGTTGCCTTGGTCAGTGTTCAATACAGAACAAGACAGGCTGAGTTCCGGGGTAACTGAGTCAGCGCAGATGCCCTGTAAGGCTCTATAACCCCCGGCTCCATGTGTTCTGCGGGCCTCTCCTGCATCGAACAGGCTGG
>JAQBVJ010000178.1 GCA_027623235.1 Planctomycetota bacterium | reverse complement strand
CTTATGTATAAACGACAGACGCCCACGTCCGTCCGTCCTCGTTTACCCCATCCCCGCCAGGAAGCTGGTGAGCCAGATGATGATTCCCACCATCACCCAGGCCAGGGCGAACCCGATGATTCCCAGCTTGCTGGGAATCGGAATTTCCAGATCCGGATGCGCGATCAGCTTGCCTTCCTCAGTCGGCAGGTGACCTTCCGGAAGAGTACAGGGGCTGAGGACGACCTCGCCTTCTGTGACGGGCGTCCGAATCAGTTTGAAGAAGTGGTTCAGTTTGTCGTCTCCGGTCCGGCGGCTCAGCAGACTGACAACGATACCGGTCACCGCTCCCGTGCTGAGGTAAGTCAGAATCTGCCACGGAACGCTCGTCTTGACCGATAGCAGTACCCCCGCTTCGTCCAGCTTCGGCACCATCATGCCAGGAGCGATTCCGTAAAGCCATTCGCGGAACAGGCCGGGGACGTAGTCAATATTCCGCTGCAGAAACTCGGATTCACCGAGCCCTGCGATCAGCGCAAACGGATTGTGTGTCTGCGTGAGGTACCACGCGGCCGCCGTGCCCAGAGTCGAGGCCCAGACGCCGGCCGGGGTGTAACCCCGCCACGTGATCCCCAGCCAGAAGGCGAGGCCCATGAACGCGGGGATCGCCTGGATGTACGTGGTCAGAACCTGGATCACGTTGTCAAACTGCGTGAGCATCACCAGAGCCAGGCCGACAATGCCCAGACTCGCAAACCGCCCGACCATCAGATAGTGCTTCGGCTGGCGACCGGGACGGAGAAACTTTTTGTAGATGTTCTCGGTAAAGAGCCCCGACCCGACGACCATCTGCGCGTCGCAGGTGCTCATGACAGCGGCCAGCAGCGATGCCATCAGCAACCCGACCAGACCGTGCCCGATCGTCGGCAGGATGTCGTGAGCGGCCAGGCCGAAGACCTGATTGGCGAACGCCTTCATCTGATCGGGATCGGCCTGCAGTTCTGCAAGACGCTCGGCACTCATGTAATTGCTGCCGGGGCTCAAGTAGATGATGATGCAGGCGAGTCCGGTAAACGTCCACGCGATCGTGCAGAACCGCTTGATGAAGTTGCCGAACGTGAAGCCGAAGCGGCCTTCAAACTCCGTCTTGCCGGCTCCACAGACGCCCATAATATGCGGCTGTACGACGATGCCGATCAGACCGCCGATTGACAGCATGACGACATAAAACAGGGTGATCGGCTCGGCCCCGGTTCGCTTCAGAAACTCCTCCGTCAGCGTCATGCTGAGAATTTCGTCCCCCGAACGGCCGGGAATGCCCTGGGCAAGAGCTGTAAATCCGCTTTCCGTTCCCGCGACACTCGCCGCAACATTCAAGGCAAACGGGAGCAGCAGGAATGAAAACACGATTGTCAGCACGCCCTGCAGAAAATCCGTCACGATGGCCGCGTTGAGTCCTCCGGCCATTCCGTACGCCACAAACAGCACGGTCATCGCAGCGATGGCGTAGCTGGATGGAAAGAACGGTTTGCCGGTTGCTGGATCGACTCCCCCCGCCAGGCCCTCGATCATCTCACCGGCTCCGTAGAGGCCGCCGGCGATAAAGACGATCGACATGGTGATGCCGACGATCGAATACAAAGTCGCCGTGGAACTGCTGTAACGGGCCTCGAAAAAGTCGCTTGTGGTGAGCGCCCTCATCCGCCGAAAGACGGGCGCGATGATCCAGTAAAACGGAGTCGCCCACAGCCACAGAAACTGATACCAGATTCCAGCCAGGCCATAGCGAAACGATCCGGCTGCGACGCTGACGGCCTGCTCGCTGCTTGTCCCGGATCCGAAGGCAAAGAACATCATGAAGACTTTGCCGAAGCGGCGGCCGCCCATGAAGTAGTCGGACATGTCCTTCACTTTGGACATCGACCAGATACCGACGCCAAGGATCACGACGAAGTAAGCTGCAAGGACAATCCAGTCCATTGAGTGAAGCCCGAGCCAGGTTTCTGCCAGCATGAATGCATCTCGCAAAGGTGGGAAGATTCGGTGGAGCCCAAGCGTAAGCGAGCGTTGATGCGAGCGAAAGCGAGCCAGGTCACCGGCCGTCAGTATCGGGGAGTTCGCTGGGAGGTAACAGTTGCTGCCTCGGTCCGCGAATGTGAGTCACGATAACCGACTGGTGCTGCACATAAAAAATCGCACGATACAGCCGGCCGCGACGCGTCTTGAAAAAGATCTGCCGCAAATCCCGTTTACTGAATCTGGATTCCGGCGCACGGCCGCAGGAGATTGGTGATTCCTCAAGCCGCTGCGTGGCATCTTCAAAAGCGTCAAGCCAGCGTGCGGCCCCTTGTGGCGATAAATCTTCCAGCCAGCGAAACGTCTGTCGCAGATTCGAGGCGGCTTCGTCAGTGAGGATCACTTCGAAGCTCATGCCGAGCCTGTGCCGGGGCTGTTTCTCAATTCATCAATGACGTCCCGAGCTGGCTGAATTCTCCCAGCCGCTGCATCGGCAAGCCCGCGTTCAAGTGACGCCAGACTTTCGGCCAGTTCTTCCGGGGGGAGATTCTCCGCTCGCCAAAGATCGTACAGCTCGTCCATTGTGAGATCGGAATCACCGTCCTTCGCACGACTCTTTGCGAAGCGATGAAAACTCTCGATCTGTTGCTGAATGACTGCCATAAGATTCCTGTAATTCTTTCCTGACCGCCATCGTATCGATGCGGGATGACAGTCTCAAAGCGAAATTGGACCGGACGCGTCGCCGTCGATGCAGGTCCGGTGCCACAGTTCAAACACCAGCAGATTCCACAGCCGGTAGCTGTGATCCCAGTTGCCTGAGCCGTGTTCCTCGACGAGCTGCCGGACCGCCTGCGGTTTGAACCAGCCTCGGTCGAGCGACTTCGAGTCGAGCAGCACGTCGTGGAGCAGCGGTTTCAGCTCGGCGCGGAACCAGTGGTCCAGCGGCACGCCGAAGCCCATTTTCGGACGAGTCTGGATTGAGGCCGGCAGCAGATCGGAAAACGTGTCGATCAGAATCTGCTTGCCCTGTTTGCGTCGCAGCTTGTGCTGGATGGGCATTCGGGCCGCGATCTCGACAACGCGGTGGTCGAGGAAAGGGCTGCGGGCTTCCAGACCGAAGGCCATGCTGGCGATGTCGACTTTCGTAAGGATGTCGCACGGCAGATAGGTGAGAACGTCAGCGGCGGTTGTCCGCGTCACAAAGTCGCGCGACGGACACTCGGTGTAGGCCTCTTCGATAAAGCTCGCCGAGTCGAAATCGCCGAGCGTCGCGCGAACGTCGTCGGAGAGAAGCTCGGCCCGGCGATACTGATCGAAAATCGAAATCCAGCGCAGGTACCGTCGCTGAGATGGCTGACCGAGTGCCGCGAGAAGTCGCTTCACTCGCCGCCGGAATGATTTCTGTTCGACCCTCGCAGGCAGCTTCTGCCAGAAGTCTGCCGTCAGGATTGCCTTCAGCGGTCGTGGAAGCCGGTCGATCATTGCCGCGACGCGGACGGCTTTGTAGCGGTCGTAACCGGCAAACAGTTCGTCGCCACCGTCGCCGGAAAGGGCAACCGTCACGAACTGACGCGTCATCTCGGACAGGTACATCGTCGGGATGGCCGAGCTGTCGGAAAACGGCTCGTCGTAGTGCCAGACGAGTTTCGGCAGGATGCTCAGCGCGGATGGTTCGACGACTTGTTCGTGGTGTTCGGTACCGAGCATCTTTGAGGCTTCGCGCGCGAACGATCGCTCGTCGAACTTCGCGATCGGGAAGCCGATTGAGAATGTGTGGACGGGCCGATCTGAGAGTTGCTGCATCAAGCCGGCGATGATGGTTGAGTCGACTCCGCCGGATAAAAACGCGCCGAGCGGCACGTCGCTGCGCATGCGGAGCCGGACCGCTTCGGTGAGCGCCTCGCGGAGTTCACTCTGCCAGCGCGAGAGATCCCACGACGAAGTTTCGACAGTTGGCTCGGCAAGTGGCGAGTCGGGATCGAGACCGACCTGTGGTGAGATGCCCGGCTCGTAAGGCGGCCGCCAGAAGCGCTCAACGCGAAGGCCGCTCTCGTCAAAGACCGCGAAGTGAGCGGGCGGAAGCCGATGATACCCCTTCAGGATCGACGTCGGGTGCGGCACGTACTGATACGTGAGGTACAGGTCGACGGCCTGCGGGCAGACCTCGCGCGACGCATCTTCAAGCTGCAGCAGCGATTTCAGCTCGCTGCCGAAGTCAAACCGGTTGCCGTGCTGTCGGTAGAAGAGCGGTTTCTGTCCGAGCCGGTCTCGCGCGACGAACAGTCGCTGCCGCCGTGCGTCCCAGATCGCGAAGGCGAACATCCCGCGCAGCTTGTCGAGGCACCGCTCGCCGTATTCCTCGTAAAGATGCACAACGACTTCCGTGTCGGAGTCGGTGGCAAACCGGTGACCTCGTGACTGGAGGTCGGGGCGAAGTTCGCGGTAGTTGTAGATTTCTCCGTTGAAGGCGATCCAGACGGAGCCATCTTCATTGGAAAGAGGCTGCCGCCCGCCAGTCAGGTCGATGATCGACAGCCGACGGTGTCCAAGGATTGCTCCGGAATAGCTATTCGCAGCGTCCTCTGGCCATGCCTCGCCGGCGGCGACAAATCCACGATCAAGCAGGCCGAGTCCTGAATGAAAAATTCCGGAATCATCCGGGCCGCGATGAGCGATCACGTCGACCATGTTCCGCACCGAGGGAAAGCTCGGCAGCGGTGACGTCTGGTTCCAGGAAATTCCGGCGAGGCCGCACACGAATACTGTCACTTCCTGTCAAGCGGTTACGAACTCAGTCAGGGAAAGCTATTTCTGCCCGTCCAGAAAGTCGAGGCATTTGCCGACCAGCAATCGCACTCCCTCGTTTGATGATCGATCGTGTGTATGCCTGTGTCGAATGAAGGAAATCATTCAACGCGACTTTATGAAGCGTGGCATGGGCATTTCGCCGATGTTGCCAGCGACGCGACTCACGGCCTGGAAGGCCGTGCCGCTTTTGGCTGGTGCCCTGGGCCCGTTTGAGGTCCAGAATTGATCGGCAGAGCTGACTGGATTGAAATCGGGAGTTTCTGATACATTCCCCGACCGCGCATCGTATTCGGTGCCGGTTGCTGAGTTTTTGAGGGTTGCGGCGTGTGCCCGATGACAGTTTCGGGGCCAGTCGCGACTCTTAGCGCAGCTCAGCACGCGAGTTTTCTCCGGTAGAAGTCAGAGGATGTTCCTCTGGACGGGGCAAACCGTTTTCCCTGCGATGGAATCTGGATGGTCAGCTCAACGCGTGTTTGCCAGTTTTAAAATGGCTGCACGCGTTTTTTTGTTTCGCTGGTTGTCGCTGAGCTGACCGGCTCCCCCTTATTCCATTGCCCACAGTGTTTCCCACAGTCAAGAAGGTCTCATGGTCGATCGTAATCTGCTTCGCGAATTCAACATTTCAGACGACGAGCTGGACGCTCAGTTCAAAGTCGCGCTCGGTGACGACTACGCCGCGGCTCACGAGGATGACGAAGACGGCGAGTACGGTGCCCTGTATTCCGACATCGCCGCGTTCGATCCGGGCACCATTGTCCCCGGTCGAGTCATTCGAATTGAAGGCGACGACGTCCTGATTGACGTCGGATACAAGAGCGAAGGCGTCGTCTCGCTCGACGAGTGGAGCGACGTTCTGGTCAAGCCGGTTGCTGGCGACGAGGTCGACGTTTTACTTGAGAATTTCGAAGATCAGTACGGCCTGCTCCTCCTGTCGAAACGAAAAGCCGACCGGATTCGCGAGTGGAACAAGATCATCGCGACGCACGGCGAAAATGATATTGTGACCGGTAAGGTCGTTCGCAAAATCAAAGGCGGTCTGCTGGTCAACATCGGCGTCAACGTCTTTCTGCCGGCCAGCCAGGTCGATATTCGACGGCCACACGACATCGGCGTCTTTATCGACAAAGAAATCGAGTGCGTCATCCTGAAGATCGACGAAGCGCGACGAAACATCGTTGTTTCACGCCGGAAGCTCATCGAAGACAAACGAACGATTGCCAAGGAAGCGTTGCTTGCCGACCTGATCGAGGGGGATACCCGCAAGGGCGTCGTCAAGAATATCGCCGACTTCGGTGCGTTCGTTGACCTGGGCGGCATCGACGGTCTGCTCCACATCACCGACATGAGCTGGGGCCGGATCAGTCATCCGTCGGACATGGTTAAGATCGAGGACCAGATCGAAGTCAAAATCCTCAACATCGATCGTGAGCGGGAAAAGATCGCGCTGGGCCTGAAACAGCTCACGCCGAGCCCATGGGACGGTGTCGAAGCCAAGTACCCGGTCGGCGACAAGGTCAAGGGCGAGGTCGTCAACGTGATGACCTACGGTGCTTTCGTGAAGCTCGAAGACGGCATCGAAGGGCTCGTCCACATTTCCGAAATGTCCTGGACCAAGCGGGTGAATCATCCGACGGAGCTGGTCCAGATTGGCGACGAAGTCGACGTCGTCGTGCTTGGCATTAACAAGGACAAGCAGGAAATCTCGCTCGGCATGAAGCAGACGCAGGCCAATCCGTGGGACAACGTCACCGAGAAATACCCGGTCGACACCACGATCACGGGTACGGTCCGCAACCTGACGAACTACGGGGCATTCATCGAGATGGAAGAAGGCGTCGATGGCCTGCTGCACGTTTCAGACATGTCGTGGACACGGAAGATTTCTCACGCCAGCGAAATGCTCAAAAAGGGCATGGAGCTGGAATGTCGTGTGATCTCGGTCGACGAGGACCGAAAGCGAATTGCCCTGGGCCTCAAACAGCTCAGCGACGACCCATGGGAAACGACGATTCCGGAGAAGTACCGCGTCAACTCCATTGTCAAAGGTGTCGTCACCAAGATCACCAACTTCGGTGTCTTTGTTGAGCTGGAATCCGAACTGGAAGGACTGCTGCACGTTTCTGAACTGTCTGACCAGAAGGTCGAGAATCCGGAAACGCTCGTCAGCGTCGGCGACGAACTGGAAGTGCGAGTGCTTCGAGTCGACATTGACGACCGCAAGATCGGTCTGAGTCGCAAGCTGGACGTCACGGAAGAAGTTCCGGCCGCGTCCGGTGGCGAATCGTCGGCTGCGGCACCCGGCATTCGGGAGCCACTGAAAGGTGGCATCGGTGGCGGTGGTGGTGGCCTGATGATCGAAATTCCGTCTCAAGCTGCTGAAGAAGAAGCCGCAGTCGAAGAGCCTGTCGCAACTGAAGTGGCGGTCGAGGCAGATGCCGCAACTGAAGAAGCTGTCGCGGAAGAAGCCGCAGTCGAAGTGCCTGTCGAGGAGGAAGCGGCAACTGAAGAGCCTGCGGCTGAGGAAGCTGCCGAAGAACCGGCAGCGGAAGCAGATTCGGATGACGCAGAGGAACCTGCCGCAGAAGAATCGGAAGAGAAGGAATAATCACCCTTCGCGAGGCAGTCGTCTCACTCAGATGACTGCTTCGACACAACTGATCTGAAGAAACGGCCCTCCAGTGTTTTTCTGGAGGGCCGTTATTATTGCGCCAGCCGCGAACTCAACGCTGTCTTCGCGAATTCTCCAGCCGTCAGGCTTTAGCTCTTCGAACCTGGGCGCCGATAAGTTTTGTCAGACTTACCTCACGTTCCTTTTCCCAATGCAACTCAAGTTGCTCTTTCGCGTTGATGGCCGTTCGCTTGACCTTGTTGTCGGGTTGCCGCCCGGCCGATGTCAATCGACCTGCTTTCCGACGACAGCCTGAATCGGTCACCCGGGTTGGTTCGATTCCCGAGTTCCCGTGACGGTCACAAGAGCGTCTTGCCTGCAAAGCACCAAACCGGATGAGACAAGAACCCGTATCAGTCACGCCATCTTCCGGAGGAAAGATCGCGGCCCGTCGGAAAGACGAGCGACTGATTTCAACTCTTCTCAAATCAGGTTGACCACTGCCAGTGGACGATTGCTGTCAGTTTATCAACCCGGAGAGTCGGCAACCTGCCGGCGCATGGACGGCGCCCATCCGGGGGATGTTCACCCACCTCAATGCACCTCTTGATTCAGGGCCTGGCCCGAGCATTCTCGACCACTCAGCCCGATGAAAAGGACATCCATGCCTGCTGCCACGACAAGTACTAAACGATCATCTCGACTCCAGAGCCCACTCGAAACCTACCTCAAAGAAATCAATGAGACTGCACTTCTGACTGCCCAGGATGAGATCGACCTTGCCAACAGGATCGCCGTTGGTGACGCTTCGGCCCGGGACCGAATGGTCAGGGCGAATCTCCGTCTGGTCGTCAACATCGCCCGAGCCTACGCGTCCAAAGGGCTGCCGCTTCAGGATCTGATCGAGGAAGGCAACCTTGGTCTGCTGCGAGCGGTCGAGGGATTCGACCCGACGATGGGCACCCGCTTCAGCACCTACGGCAGCTACTGGATCAAGCAGTCGATCAAGCGGGCTCTGGTCAACTCCGCCAAGACGATCCGCATTCCAGCGTACATGGTCGAGCTGCTGTCGAAGTGGCGTCGAGCGACCGCGAAGCTCAGCGATGAGATGGGGCGAACACCGACTCCGGAAGAAGTGGCCATCGAGCTCGAGATTCCCCTGAAGAAGCTGAAGATCGTTAAGAAGGCGATCGAGCTTTACAACTCGAATCCGCAGACCGACTCCCCGGACGGCACGTGGACTCTCGGTGAGGTTGTCGCCGACGAGCGTTCAAAAGGCCCGGACGTCGAGCTGATGGACAGTGACAACCTGCGTCACGTCTACGAGATGCTTGAAAAAATGGACAAGCGGGAAGCAACGATTCTCCGTCTGCGATTCGGACTGGATGATTCCGAACCGAAGACACTCAAAGAAATCGGCGAGTCACTCGGCCTGACTCGAGAACGCGTTCGCCAGATCGAAGCGGACGCTCTGCGAAAACTGCAGCGGGGACTCAACGGAGATTGACACCCTGACGACGATTGACACCTTGACGAAACGAGATTGACACCACGAGCAGACTGACAGAGATCGACACCCACGAAGAAATTCATCAGAGATAGACACGCAAGACCAACGCAGCCTCGATTGACATCCTGTGAGAACAGAAAGCCCGGCCAATTGGCCGGGCTTTCTTTTTATCTGCGCCGCACACCCACGCGCGTGGGCCGGCGACCTCCGTCGAAACGAATTTCGAAATCGGGAAACACGGTCTGGAGAAACTGAATCGTGGCATCAATTTCACGCACGACCAGGTTGGCATGTTCAAGGCGAGCACTCATCGAATACTCCACGTGTGGCGTTGAGGATTCTCAAAAGCCCAGCACGTCGTTCATCGTGTAATTTCCGGGCGGCTTGCCGGCGAGGAACTTGGCAGCGGCCAGAGCCCCGTACGCGTAGCTGTCTCGCGAGTGGCCGCGGACGTGCAGGTCGATCGTTTCGCCCATCATGCCGAACACGATTGTGTGCTCGCCAACGTTGTCGCCCGTGCGGAGTGCGTGGTAGCCGATCTCGTTGCGAGGTCGCTGGCCCGGCCGGCCGGATCGGCCGTGGACGTGCTCGGTCTGCCCCATTTCTTCGGCGACAATTTCTCCGAAGCGGAGCGCTGTGCCGCTGGGTGAGTCCTCTTTAAATCGGTGGTGCCGCTCGATGATCTCAACATCGACTCCGTCCGCGAGGCCGGCGACGGCTCGCGCGGCTTCCCGGACCAGTTTCATGGTGAGGTTCACCGCGACGCTCATGTTGGGGGCCCACAGCAGCGGCGTCTTTTCGGCGATCGCAGTCAGTGTTGCGGCTTCCTCGGGCTCAAGCCCCGTCGTCGCGGCAATGAGAGGAATTCCACGCGCCGCACAAACGGCAGCCGCGGCCAGCACGCCGGCCGGCACGGAGAAATCGATGACGGCGTCCGGCTGCTCCTCAGGAAACTCTGCCGAAATTTGGACACCGATCGGCCCGATCCCGGCCACTTCGCCAGCATCCTCACCGCCGCGAAAGGCGTCGACTGCTGCGAAGACAACCAGATCGGGATCGGCGTGAACCAGCGCGGTGATCCGCTGCCCCATGCGGCCTGCGGCTCCATTGACAACGATTTTCAGCGGGGAAGAAGTCCTCATGGCGAATTCCGGTCTACGGAGAGAATCGATTCAGTTTCGGGCGCGGATGATACTGACCCGAAACCGATTTCGCTTCCAACCGGCTGACTCGACGTTCGCTTGAGCGCAGCAATCCAGTCATTTCGTTCTTGCGTGAGAAGCTTCGCGACTGAGTGGATTCGGCCGCTGTTTCGAACCGCGTCGCCGGGTAGCCACCCAGTCACTGGCGAGCCTGTTGCGGTGATCCTGCTCAGACTGCTGGCGACAGATTGCTGGAGCCACACTGCGTCCGCCTGCTGCTGCGTGGTAGACTTGTTTCCTCGACCTCGACCTCAAAATCGAAAGCGGAATGGTTGTCGTCGTCTGGTGGAAACTGGTTCTTCGCGAAAAGCTGGGGGTAATTGTGTAGTGTATTCTATCCGGTGAGTTTGATTCGTGTGTGG
>JAQBVJ010000177.1 GCA_027623235.1 Planctomycetota bacterium | reverse complement strand
CGAGCCGAACCGATCCCCTCCAGCGTCGCCATCAGCCACAGCGCGACGAGCACCTCCGGAGCAATCGCCGACCGACCCGCCTGATGACCCGAGACCTTGATGCCCGCGTACAGCACGCTCAGGTCGAGCGATTCGACATACGCCCAGACCGTCCGAGCGATATCGTCATGCGGGAGTGTCTCATCCAGACAAAAGTCCTGCCATTCCCTCTGCCGCCGTTGCGGTCGACAGACCCGAGCATCCGTGTTCGATGGTGTTGTACTCATGCCAGCCCTTTTAGCGCCACTCTGCACAGACACCCAGGCCAGGATGCAATAAATTCTCAACCTTGGAGCGAAAGTGGGGTAAGCTTCCAGCTTGCCGAGCCCGAAGATCGCAAGCTGGAAGCTTACGCCACGATAGATTCACAGCCTCGGAGCGAAAGGCGACATTCTGGCGGTGCCTCGTTCGCGTTGAGCCCAGCTAAGACGGAAAAACCAGATGACACGTCTGCAGAATTTCATTTGCCTGATTGCGATCCTTGCGTGTTCGACAGCCGCAAAGGGTCTCGCACAGACTCCGGAGGCAACACGCTTTTACCTCATCGGCAATTCGCTGACCTGGGACACCGTGCCTGGTCTGCTGGATGGCGATGTGCAGTGGCACGTCGATTGTGGGGTGAGTCTGCCGTTCATCCATGCCAGGCCCGAAAAGCCCTGCGTGAACACGTCGTCGCTCTGGCCGACGGCCCTGCGTGACGGGCAATACAACGTCGTTTCGGTGCAGCCTCACTACGGTTCGACCCTCGCTGAGGACGTCGCGACGATTTCGGCCTGGATGAAACTGCAGCCCAAAGCGGTGTTTGTCATTCATTCGGGCTGGGCCACGCATGCCCAGCGTGCTGACGAATTCGCGAGCGACGCTTCACCCGAGCAGATGGTCCACAGTCCGGGTTACTTCCGCGCGCTGGTCGCCGAGTTGCGCCGGCTTCATTCCGGTCGGGAGCTGCGTCAGACGTTCGCTCAGAATCTGCTGGCGACGATTGCCGAAGACATCGCGAAGAAACGAGCCCCGCTGAACAACATCGAGGAACTGCACCGCGACAGTATTCACGTCACGCTCGACCATGGCAGATATCTGATGCACAACGCGATGCGGCGAGCGCTGGGGCAGCCGCCATCGGCGAAGGGTTTCACAAAGTTGGATCCCTCGCGGAAGGCGTACCTGGATGGTGTCCTGGCACTGCTTGATACGACTCCGGCAGATAAGGCCCTGCTCAGGCGGATCCTCTCGATTGACGAAACGGTCGAGCGCGCCTCGCTGATCGCGGAAGTCTCGGACGTGAGCCTGCAGGGCAAGCTGACTGCTTTACTGCCAGGCATCGAACGGGCCGTCCTGACTCGCCGCAGCCATCTGGCTTTGGAAGCCGAGGTCAAGGATATCGGTGGCAAGCTGGTCTGGTCGCCGAGCGGACCGCAATGGCTGTACCTCGCGACCGGCGACAGCGGAGTCGAAATTTTCGAAGTGCCGACCGGGATCGATCTTTACAACGGGAATAACCCGCTCAAAGGCAAGGGCGGACGCAACGAGCGGGTCACCGACGAGTGGCTGCAGCGGCTGGCAGGACTCACGACGTTGCGGCGGCTCGACCTGGCGAACTGTGCCATTCAAGGTGACGGACTGCGGCACGTCGGCGCGCTGACCGGTCTGCGGGAGCTCAACCTGACATTAACGCCCGTGACCGACGACGCGCTGAAACACCTCGCCGGTCTGACGGAGTTGCGAAAGCTGGGGCTGGCGTCGACTCAGTGCAACGGCACGGGCTTCGTCCATCTGGAGGCGCTGCGGAAGCTGGAAAGCGTCAACTTCCATTTCACTCCGTTGAACGACGCCGGCATGCAGGCGATCTCGAAGGTTCCCATTTCTGACCGTCTGTGGTTTGCTCATACCCATTTCACCGATGCAGGCGCCGCCAGCCTGGCAGCTCTCACAAAACTGAAGCGGTGCGGCATCGGCAGCAAGGAGAAGGAGAGTTCCGGTGAAGCTGTCGCCGCGTTGACGAAGTTACCTCTCGAGGATCTCGCGCTGCTCGATAACCAGGCGACGCCCGTTGGAATCGCTCACGCGGCAAAGATCGCCACGCTCCTGAAGCTCGATGTTTCGTATGCCCCGACGGTGACCGACGAGTCGATGTTGCTGGTGGCTCAAATGCCGAAGCTGGAGGACTTCAAGCTCGGCAGCGCTCAGGTCACTGATGCGGGACTCCAGCAACTGTCCGCGTCGAAGTCACTCAAACGACTGACGCTCAGCGGCATGAAGGGAATCACTCCGGCGGGGATTGAGAAACTGAAGGCATCCCGCCCCGAACTGCTGATCGAATCGCATTGAATGCGGATCCCACTCCACAAGGATGACTGATGATTCCTGCGACGAAACGACTCCTTGCGATATTGCTGTTCCTGTTTGCGTCGTCCGTCTTTGCTCGGGCGCAGGATCAACAGGACTACGTGCCCGAGGCCGGCAAGTTTGCGCCTGTGGCGAAGAGCAGGTACATCGCCGGCGAACTGGTTTACATTGATTCCGTGAATCGTCGCGGCGGGATTCGCCTGGAAGGCGATGAGAAGAGTCGGTATCACGCGGGACCAGTTCACTGGTTCGCTCTGCTGCCCTACGCCACGGTCTGGTCCAACGGCGCATTGGCCGAGATTCGTGACATTCCGATCGGCACTCACGTACACGGCTACTTTTTCGTGCCGCCGAAGGGCGAGGAAGACACCATCCCGCCGTTGCCCGAGCATCAAAAGCAGTTCACGATCCCCCACAATCACGCAGTCTCACTTGAAGACGATTTCAGTTTCTATCAGCGTCGTGGCCAGGCGTGGAAAGTCGTCTCTATCGATGCAGAGAAGGAGAAAATCAACGTTGAGCCAACAGGGACGAAATCGAAGGACGGGATTAATACTCCTTACACATTCGACATCGATCACCGAACGCGGATCTGGAAGTCGCGCCGGCTCAGCGATCTGACTGATATCCAGGTCGGTGCGACGGTCCAGCTAAACCTCGGCTGGGCGCAGGGCTGGGGGGATCGGGAATTCCGTGTCGGCGAAATCTGGCTCGATGACGAGAGCCGCAGGTTCGCCACCGAATTCCAGCGGCGGATGCACGTTCGGTACGAGCGGCAGCGCTGGTCGCCCGCGTGGATTGACCATGTCGAGGCATTCGACTTCGGCGGTGGCATTGTCACGCTGACCCTGTTTGAGGTCGATCAGGAAATCATCGATGACTTCCGAAAGGAAAAGAACGATCGCATCGCTGTTGCCGTCGCCGAGAAAACTCTGCGAACCTGGTTCCACCGCGCAGACCGGAAGTTCTGCAAGCTCGTTGAGTGGAAAGAAGTGGACAATCCGCCGCTCGGCAGCAGCGGAATTCAGTTACGGCTGAAGTTTGTCGAACTGCTGGCCGGCTACGAGCCCGGCGCCTGCGTCCGCGTCAAATGCGACAGTTGGAAATTCGTCACGATGCCGTCTGAAGAACGGCTCAAATCGAGAGCCGATCAGGAACGCAGTGCGAAGATGGTCCTGCCGTGGTGACCTGGAACCGCAGAGAAACACGGATTCAGGCTGACAGCCCGTTGAAAAAGTTAGCGGCACGGCGCAGGCCGTCCGATCAGAGCGAGTGTATCCGCGCAAAACCGGACGGCTTGCGCCGCTCCACTAAATCGATTCGCGTTCGTTCGCGTTGAAGAGTGGTTCAGAAATGGAGTCGCAAATGAAAGCGCAGTTCGTCATCGGTGTCTTGCTGCCATTCGTTGTGCAGAGCGCAATTCTCGCAGAAGACGGGCCGGCAGACTTTACGACGACAGTGCAGCCATTCTTCGCGAAGTACTGTCTGCGGTGTCACGACGCGAAGAAGCAGGAGGGCAAGTTTCGCCTCGACACGATGTCTCGAGACTTCACCGACATGCTGGTCGCGCAGCGCTGGGGAGAAGTGCTCTTTCGAGTGAACTCGGGCGAAATGCCACCGAAGGATGAACCACAGCCAGAGTCGGCCGAACTGGGCGAGGTCGCCGAGTGGATCTCGACAGGGATCAATGAAGGCCGTGCGGCTCGAATGGCGAGGCGGGGCCCGGTTGCTCACTACCGGTTGAGCCGGGACGAATACGCCAACACCGTATTTGATCTGCTGGGAGTTCACTTCGATGCCCGCATGCCTGGCGCACTCAACGAAGATCCGCGCTGGCACGGATTTGACCGAATCGGATCGATGCTGACGCTCTCGCCCTCACACGTCGACCGATATTTCCAGGCTGCGGAGACCGTGCTGGATCAGGCGTTCCCGACGCAGCAACCCACAGCCGCGAAGACTCGACAGGCAGCCAGCGCGCCGGACCGCTGGCTGATCTACCCGGGCCTCCACCACGGAAACATCAACGTCAGGACGCCGGGTCTGTACCGCATCCGAATTCAGTTGAGTGCCGTGCCATCATTCAAGGGGCGGCTGGCTCGTCTTTCTCTCTGGAACAACAGCCTGAAGCGAGCGGAAGTCGGGCGGGATGTCCGTGCGTCGGAAGACGAACCGACGATTGTTGAAATCGAAGCCTGGTTGCCGCAGGGCGGTTTTCAACTGACCAACGAAGCGCCGGGAAAACTGGATGACGGGCCAACGCCGAGTGCGACATTCAAGACCGTCACGCGGCTCAAGGACTATCGCCCGAATCCGACCGGCTACAAATTGTTTACGCACGATGGCAAGTCGATCTTTCCGCTGCTGATCGTGGACTGGTTCGAGTACGAAGGTCCGATTCTTACGGAAGAAGATCAGAGGAAACGCGAGGGGCTGTTTCCCGTGGGGCAGGTATCCAACCTGCCTGCCGATTCAAAACAGATGCAAGACCTGCTGAAGGAAGCACGCGAGTGCCTTAACCGATTCATCGCTCGCGCGTGGCGTCGTCCCGCGGCAGACTCGGAAGTCGATCGGTATTTGAAGATCGTCGAATCAGAACTGGCTGCCGGAGAAAACTTTCGTACGGCCAGTCTGGCCGCTATGACCGCCGTGTTGACTTCGAAAAACTTCTACTACATCGTCGAAGGTTCGCCAGCAGCAGAACGAGACCGCCTGACAGACTGGGAGCTTGCTTCGCGGTTGTCGTTCTTCCTGTGGAGTTCCATGCCGGATGAAGAACTGTTCGAAGCCGCTCGCAAGGGCGATCTGCACAAGCCGGAAGTCCTGAAGGCTCAACTGCAGCGCATGCTGGCAGATCGAAAGATCGACCGATTCACCAGTGCGTTTCCTCAGCAGTGGCTGCAGCTTCATCGAGTGGGCATGTTTCCGCCGGATCCGGAACTCTACCCCGACTACGACAAGTGGCTTGAGCAGAGCATGGTTCGTGAAACGACTGGTTTCTTTGGCGAGGTCTTTTCCAGCAACCTGTCGATCCGCGAGTTCCTTTCCTCAGACTGGACTGTGGTGAATTCGCGACTGTCGATGCACTACGGGATGACGCTTTCCGATCAGCCTGGGTTTCATCGGGTGGCTCTTCGCCCGGACGATCACCGCGGCGGACTCCTCACTCACGCGTCGGTCTTGTCGCTGACTTCGGACGGGACGCGCCACCGGCCCGTGCATCGCGGAGTGTGGGTCTCGGAAGCGATCTTCGGCCGGACTCCGCCCCCGCCGCCTCCCAATGTCGAGCCACTCGAGCCAACGCCGAGCGACAAGCTCAAGGCAACGATTCGAGACCAGCTGGAAGCCCACGCGACGCACTCCACGTGCGCGTCGTGTCACCGGAAGATCGATCCGCTGGGCTTCGCGTTCGACAACTACGATGCGATCGGCCGTTGGCGGACCACAGAGTTCGTCGCTGGCGGTCAGGGCGAGGATCCACCTGTCAACGCCAGCGGGTCCTTTTCCGACGGGCGAACTTACGGCGGCCCCGACGAATTCAAGCAGCTTCTGACCAGCGATCTCGACCGCTTCGCCACGGCCTTCATCGAGCACCTGGCCACGTTTGCCCTGCGCCGCGTCATGACGATCGACGATGCCGCCCGGATCAAAGCGATCGCCCAGGCCGGCAAAGAAGATGACTACCGACTGAGAACACTGGTCGAACAGTTCGTCACATCGGACCTCTTTCAACGACGTTGACAGAGCCCACGGTCACCGTCGGAAAGGAAGACCGTCAGCAGCGTGTTGGAAATGCCAACCCATGTAGCGGAGCGGCGCAAGTCGCCCGGTTTTGCATGAGAAAACGCGCTCAGACCGGACGGCTTACGCCGTACCGCGACATTTTTTGTGGCGAGCCAGTCAGTTAGATTCCGCAACGCGAGAGTTAAGGGGATCGTGAGTTTGATCACAGCCGGGAACAACATGACAGATCATTTCGAAATGTCCTCCGACGAGTCGACCTCAAGCGAACTCCGGTTCGACTCGCTGCCGGACCGCGAGTGTGCCGTGGAAGCGATCGTGGTCGCGACCAGGAAGTTTGCTCAGTCGTCTGGCGTGGTCGTCTGCGTCCCCGGCAAAGGAGACAGCATTCCCGATCTGACTCGCTGTGAGCGATTCCGGTATGCCGACCAGTACGGGCCGTTTGCCGATGCACTCCGTCAGGGCGAGGAGGTCACCATCGCGACCGTGCTGAAGGCTGGCGAAGTCGTCGCGTTCGGATTCGCCGAGGTCCCTTCGGAGGACGGCGTTGAGATCATGACGATCGACGTGGCGATTGAATCTCGACGCTCCTCCGGCGAGAAGGCGACGATCGAAATCAACGGCGAATCCTTCGAGATCGGAATCGGCCACGTCCTGGTCCTTGCTCTGATCGAGTCCCTCGGTGCCGATGCCGTGACGACGAACGCGACAACTTCATCGGCCAGATACCTCTTCACGTCGCTGGGCTTACTCTCCACCGACGAAGAGAACTCCTGCCTGCTTCGGCGGGAGAAGCACTGAGGCCAGCCTCGGCTAGTGATTTCGCAAGTTTGCGGCCAGCGTCATAAAAGTGATCGGTCGTGCGAACCATCCAGAATGTTCGTTTCCCCTGCTGACTTCCGTCACGCTCTGCATCTACGCATTCGAACGATACTCCAGTCAGCTTCTCCATATGCCCCTGAGCCCGGATTATTCATGAGTCCTGGTGATGTCGGCAGTCAGGTTGTCAGTCGGGATTGTTCGGAGGGGGGAGAGCCCCCTTTGCCCCGGTGGGGCGGCGGTGGCTGGTGGGATGTCGGGGTTCGGGAGCAGCGACTCGCCGGGGCTCAGCCGGAACGGACCGACGCCAGGTCAGTCCGCTTCGATCAAGGCTTATGCACTTGCCTGAAGAGCTCTCGGCTGCCCTCGAATTCCCTACGGAGAATTACGGAGAAACGAGCCGATTACAGTGCATAAACGCAATGAATGCGTCTCTTTGCAACGCTTTGCAAAAGTGGCGTTTTGTTGTAAGTTCCGGCTGTCCCGTGTCTTGAGACCGCTCGGCTGAAAAGTGCAATCCGTCTACGGAACTAAAGGAAAAGCGACAAAGAGCCAATCCATAGTGACCATCGAGAAGCGTGCTCCATGAAAGACCTCGTCGTTGCGATTACCGGGGCGAGCGGTTCGATCTACGCCGTGCGACTGCTGGAAGTTCTGCTGAGTTCCGGCCACCGGGTTCACACGGTCATCAGTCCGTCCGGCCTGACCGTGATTGAGCACGAGCTCGGCCGAAAAGTGAACCCCGCTTCGTTTGAGCAAAGCCAGCTGATCCAGGAACCGTACGGCGATCTCGATCCGTCGCGCGGCGAGTTGCTGCTGCATCGCCATTCGGATTTCATGACCGGCATCGCCAGCGGTTCGTTTCTGACGGGTGGCATGGTGATCTGCCCGTGCTCGATGGGGACGCTGGCGGGCGTCGCGCATGGGATGTCCACCAACCTGATCCAGCGGGCGGCGGATGTGCATTTGAAGGAGCGGCGAAAGCTCATCGTCGTGCCGCGGGAGACCCCGCTGGGCAGCATTCAACTGGAGAATATGAAACGCCTCGCCGATGCGGGGGCCGTCATCCTGCCGGCGATGCCGGGGTTCTATAACTCGCCGCAGTCGATCGACGATCTCGTGAATTTTGTTGTGGCGAGAATCTGCGATCAACTGGGCGTCGAGCACTCCTTACAGAAACGCTGGGGTGAGCAGGCCCCGTAGGACGGACGCCCACGTCCGTCAGGCCTCCCAACTTGCACCCGCTCACTCAGTTCAAGCGGAACCGGCGGACGTGACGGACGTGGGCGTCCGTCCTACCGGGACTCGCGTCTGGAAATTGGGGGCGAACCTTCGAAGCCTGCGCGGCCGGTCGCTATCATTCGCGGTTTTTGACAAATTTCACACGCGAAGACCGATGGATCGACTGGCTCATTTCAACCCCGCTCAGCGGGATGCTGTTCTCACCCTGTCCGGGCCGCTGCTCGTACTGGCCGGCGCGGGGACCGGAAAAACACGCGTCATCACGCATCGGATGGCCGAGCTGATTCGCACCGGCACTCAGCCGGACCGGATCCTTTCCGTGACGTTTACGAATAAAGCCGCGAAGGAAATGCTGGAGCGGACGACGGCTCTGCTCGGAAAGCGGCTGAAACAGAAACCGCTCATCTCGACGTTTCACTCGTACTGCGTGAAGGTGCTGCGGCAGGAAATCGAGGTGCTCGGCTACCCGAAGTCCTTCACGATTTACGACCGGGGCGATCAGGAGTCGGCCGCAAGGAAAGCTTTGAGGGATGTCCGCGTGCCGGACTCCAGCCTCAGCCCCGGCGATTTTCTGAACATTGTCAGTCGCTGGAAAACGATCGGAGTGAATCCCGACAAAGCGAGCGACTACACCGAGAACGATCTCGAGTTCCTCGCCGCGGTTGCCTACCGAAAATACGCGACGAATCTGCGCGCGTGTGGAGCCGTCGACTTCGATGATCTGCTGCTGCTCACGAATCGTCTGTTCCTCGACTATCCGGAAATTCTGGAGCGACAGCAGCGGCGGTTCGACCACGTTCAAATTGACGAGTACCAGGACACGAACGGGTCGCAGTTTGATCTGATCGAGGCGCTCGTCCGTGAGCACGGAAATCTGTGCGTTGTGGGGGACGACGACCAGTCGATTTACGGCTGGCGTGGGGCGGAAGTCTCGCACATTCTCGGTTTTCAGAATCAGTTTCCCGGCGCGAAGGTCGTGCGGCTCGAAGAAAATTATCGCTGCACGGATGAGATCCTCGACCTCGCCAATCGACTGGTGAAACACAATCGCGGCCGGCACGACAAGGAGTTGCGTGCGAACAAGATCGCCGAAACCCCTGTGCGATTCTTTGAGCACGAGGACGAAAACGTCGAAGCAGAACTCGTCGTGCGCGAAATCAAATTTCTGATCGAGCGAAAAGCCGTGCCGGCTCAGGACGTCTGCATCCTGTTCCGCACGAACGAACAGCCGCGAGTTTTCGAGTCGGAACTCAGGCGGCAGGACGTTCGTTATGTCGTCATGGGGACTCAGTCGTTTTTTGACAAGAAGGAGATTCGTGACACGCTCGCGTATTTGAAGGTTTTGGAAAATCCTCGGGACGAAACGTCGCTGCTACGGATTTTCAACACGCCCACGCGAGGCATCACCAACGCCTCGGTCGAGAAACTTCTGAATCGGGCGGTCATCAATGGCACGAGTATCTGGGACGCCGTTCCCGCAGCCATCGCGGAAAAAGATATGACCCAGAAAGCGGGCGATGCCGTCATGCGGTTTGCCGGACTGCTGAGCAACTTCCGGCAGCGGCTGAAGCGGGAGCCGCGTGAGTTGCCGAACCTGGTCGAGGACCTGCTTGAGACGATCAACTACCGCAGCGAAATTCAGAAGCAGTACAAAAACGAGGACCAGCAGGCGATCCGGGAAGAAATGCTCGAACACTTTGTCGACTCGCTGCGGGCGTACGTGAAGCGCGAACGGAATCCGACGCTCAGCGGGTACCTGGAAGAGACGATTCTTGACGGACCGGAATCCGACGACAAAGAAGACAAGCTCAAGGAGCAGGCCGTCAAACTGATGACCATTCACAGTGCAAAAGGGCTGGAGTTTCCTCGCGTCTACATCGTCGGGATGGAGGAAGGCATTCTCCCTCACAAGCGTTCGGTCGAGGCGGAAGGAACGGCGATCGATGAGGAGCGTCGGCTGTGCTACGTCGCGATCACCCGGGCTCAGAATCACCTGACCCTGACTCGCGCGGCCGCCCGGCGAAAGTGGGGGAAAAAGCTGCTGACAATTCCCTCGCGGTTCATTCGCGAGATGCGCGGAGAGGACGTCGACGCGGATTCGACCGACAGGTAGGAGGGGCCGCAGGGAGAACGCGGCCCGTACAAAGTAACCCGACGCCGTGACCGAGGCCGAAAGTCGATCGAGGTCGCTTACGTGTTTTGAATTTGCGCGTTTCAGTCGCGAAGCGATGACAGCACATAGCTGCGGGCGTCAGCCCGCAGATCCCACAAAACAAACCGCAGTGAGCCGCGAAGCGGCGGCAGCAGGTCCGCAAATCTG
>JAQBVJ010000045.1 GCA_027623235.1 Planctomycetota bacterium | reverse complement strand
AAGTTTGTGAAACACCCGAAATCCCTGCTGAATTCCGCGTATTGAGCGTTGTCAGGACAACCCATCACGACGAAAGAGGCTCTTGGTTCTGCCACAGACGTCTGGACGGCATTCCGTGAGGGAGCCTTCCAGGCATCACAGAGACCGTGGCTCGGATATCTGATGTTACTCGAAGAGTGCCCAGGTTCGACGAACCCTGTCGCCGTCCGCGAGCCTCATTTCCCGGTGTTTCCAGACTTCCGCAACGCGTCCTACCGCCGTCGCTACGAGCTGCTTCTGACGCACTGTGTCCGCGAGCGTCTATACGATTCGGCCTGTTTTCTGATGTCCGATCGTTCCGCAGAGAAGAGTGGAGGATTCCGCGAGCCATCGCCTGATATGGCATTTGATCAGTTTGCGGCATCGTTTCTTGGTCGAGTGTTCGCGTTCCTGAAATCGCGGGAGCGGTGAAGTCTCAACTGACAAGCTCCTCCACCACGTTCCCGTGCACGTCGGTCAAACGAAAATCTCTTCCGGCATACCGATAGGTCAGCCGTTTGTGGTCCATGCCGAGCAGGTGCAGCATGGTGGCGTGGAGGTCGTGGACGGAGACCGGGTTTTCGACGGCTCGGAAGCCGAAGTCGTCGGTTGAGCCGTAGGCCTGGCCGCCTTTGACTCCGCCGCCGGCCAGCCACACGGTGAAGCCGTAGTGATTGTGGTCGCGGCCGTTGAGGGCGGGCTTCTCGGCGACGGGTGTGCGGCCGAACTCGCCGCTCCATTGGACGAGCGTTGTCTCCAGCAGACCTCGCTGCTTGAGGTCGCGCAGGAACGCGGCGATCGGCTGGTCCCAGGACATTGCCAGGTCGCGGTGAGATTGCTCCAGTCCGCTGTGGTTGTCCCACGGTTGCCCGGCTCCGCTCCACACCTGGATGAACCGCACGCCCCGCTCGATCAGCCGCCGAGTGATCAGCAACTGCCGCCCGTTCGTGCCCGCTCCGTAGTCTTCCTGAATGTGCTTCGGCTCGCCGCTGATGTCGAACGCGTCGGTCGCTTCCGACTGCATGCGGAAGGCGAGTTCGAAGGACTCGATGCGGGATTCGAGCTGAGGGTCGTTTCGCCGGGCCGCGTGCCGCTCGTTGAACGCCCTCACCAGGTCCAACTGCCGTCGCTGCTCCTGCAGAGTCAGGCGCCCGTTGCGGATGTTCTCGATGAGCTTCGTGACTTCCGTATTCTTCGTGTCGATGTACGTCCCCTGGCAGGTGCCCGGCAGAAACGCCGACCGCCAATTGCGGGTTGACACGATCGGATACCCGCCCGGGCACATCGCGATGAACGCCGGCAGATTCTGGTTCTCCGTCCCCAGCCCGTACGTCGCCCACGCCCCGAAGCTGGGCCGAGGCAACCGGCCATCGCCACAGTTCATCAGCATGAGCGACGGCTCGTGATTCGGCACCTCGGCATGCATCGACCGGATGATGGCCATGTCGTCGATGAACTCGCCGGTCTTCTCAAACAGCTCGCTGACCAGCAGCCCGGACTCACCGCGAGGCCGGAACTTGAACGGCGACTTCATCAGCCCGCCCGTCAGTCGCTCGGTCCGCAGATTCCCGTCCGGCATCGGCTGCCCGTGCCGCTTTTCGAGCTCCGGTTTGTAATCGAACGTGTCGACCTGCGAGGGGCCTCCGTTCATAAAGAGGTGTACAACGCGTTTGGCCTTCGCCTCGAAGTGAGTCGGTTTCGGGGCGAGCAGATTGACGGAGTCCGCCGCGGAGGCCTGTTCCGACTGCAGCAGCCCCGCCAGCCCGAGCATCCCGAATCCGGTGCCGGAACGCGACAGCATCTCACGGCGAGTTGTGTAGTTTGAGTTCATCGATTTTTCATCCAATTGAGCGGAGAGGCGCAAGCCGTGCCGCTAAATTCTCTTACTCCAGAAACACAAATTCGTTTGTCATCAACAGAGCGTGGACATAGTCCGTCCACGGGTCGGAGGTCGCGCCGCGAAAGTCCCGATTTGAGTCCCACTGAGCTTTGCCCCGGTTCTCCGTGAGCTGGCTGATCACGACCGGCCATTCGAACTCGTCGTGAGTGATGTGGCCCTGCCAGTCGACGACGAAGTCGATTGTCTCACCGGCTTTGATCGTAACTTTCGCGACGGGCGTGTCGGCTTCGGACTGGTCGACTTTCCACTCGCCGAGAACTCCATGCTCGCTGCTGACGATTCGGCCGCGAACTCCGTTGCCAGGTTCGGGGCGGTGAGCGAGCTTACCGGAGACTTCGAACTCGCCTGACACGGGAGCGGTCCATCGCAGGACGAAGCAGCGGTCGTCGGACGAGGCTGGGTGCCCGCCGCTTCGATCGTGAAAGACCCATCCGAGTTTCGCGTCGGGCAGAGTCGGTCCGGCCTGCCAGCGTGTGCCGGTCCAGTGAGTCAGTTCGGCAAACGTCGCGACGCGTTTCGTTTCCTCATCGACGCCGCCGTAGCCGTACTTCCACGCGGTCTGCGTGGCGGGTTCTTTGTCGGAACGATTTAGAAACTGACCGGCCAGCACCAGTTCGTCATCGTCAGGGCTTCGCCCAAACAGGATGCGGTGAATTCGCTCAATCCGCTCAGAGGGGTCTGTCAAACCGGTCACGTCCGGTCGGCGCAGCACTCGGCCGGCAGTCTCGGCGACGAAGCTGTGGTTCAGGAAAAACAGCGCCTGCTGAGGGACCGTCGTCACGTCTCGACGAGGGCTCGTCGCAGCGGGTTCGGGAAAATCAAACGTTCTCATCAAGCCGGGCAGGTCCATACGATCGACGAAGCCGTAAATCGTGCGGCGTCCGTTGTAGCCGCTCAGCACGTTCTGCGGTCCGCCGCCGAGCGTTCGATCCAGCGTTCCGGACACCGCCAGGTGCGAATCCCTCATCGCTTCAAAGCCGAGCCGCCGCCGAGGAAACTTCCACAGCAGACGATTGGCAGAGTCAACGAGCATTGCCTGTTCCGTGGCGGCGGCCGACGCCACGCTCGATTGCCGATACGACGAGGTTGTCATGATGAGTCGATGCAGTTTCTTCGTCGACCATCCGCTTGCAATGAACTCTGACGCGAGCCAGTCGAGCAACTTCGGATGCGACGGTGTCGAGCTCCGCAAACCGAAATCGCTCGCCGTTTCGACAAGGCCCGTGCCGAAGTGCTGCTGCCAGATTCGGTTGACGAAGACTCGTGCGGTCAGCGGGTTTTTCGGATCGACGATCGCTCGCGCCAGATCGATCCGTCCGCTTCCCGTTTCGAACGGAGCCCGATTGCCCGGCGAGAACAGCTTGAGAAATTGTCGAGGAACCGGCGTGCCCTCGCGGTTGGGATTGCCGCGCTGAAAGATGACGGGGTCGTAAGAAACGGCTGAATCGACAAGCACCATCGCGCGTGCGGGAACTCCCGCGCCGGATGTACTGAAGGTCTCGACCTCGCCCAGCAGAGTCTTGAATTCGCCCTGCGTCGGCCGATCCGGAAGCAGATCGAGGAATCCCCAGCCGAGTTCCTGGGGAACCATTGGCGGCGAGCCGGCACCGTAAAGCACCTGCCGCAGCGCCTCGGCGGAGTCTTCCTCCAGGCGAGTGGCCTGCGCATCTTTCTTGAGGAGCGTCTGCCAATCGGTGTCGACCTTTGCGAGCAGCTCGCCATAGACCTTCGCAACGTCGTCCATCGACTTCGGCGGTTCTCCGGAAAACGCGGCTGCGACGAGTGGATTGACCGCAGGGCGGGCACTCCTGCCCGTCCCCGCGCTGCTTTCTGCTCCGACGGGAAGGAGTCCCCGTCCTGCGTTTGCGTGGACTTCTTTCGCCCTTTCAGCAAACTCGTCATCCGGCAAATCGGAATATCGAAACCACACAGTCCACACCGGATCTTTCTGCCGACGAGCCGTCTTCAAATACGCTTCCCAGCGACGAAGCATCGCCGGAATGATCGCCCCCTTATCAGTGAGCAGCATGAAGTCTTCTGTCGTCGGGTGGTTCCGCTGTTTGTGAGCGGCCAGCAGGTACTCGGCGGCCCGCTTGCGAGAGCCCAGCATCAGGTCCTCGCGCTGCGTCGCGATGAACGATTCGAGTTTGTCGATTCGCTCCTGCAGGCCCACCGCGAATTCACGGGACTGATCCGTGTCCGGCACCGCCGTCAGAAGTGGCCGCAACGTCGGCTCGCGCGAGCTGCGGAAGACGCCGTACAGCGAGTAGTAATCCGCCTGCGGAATCGGGTCGAACTTGTGATCGTGGCAGCGGGCACACGTCACGGTGAGGCCCAGCAGACCTCGCGTCACAACATCAATCCGGTCGTCGAGAATGTCATGCGTGTTGTTACTGAACCTCGGCCCCAGCGTCAGGAACCCCATCGCCGCCAGGTCGGCCGGATCGACGTTCGCCTGATCGGCCGCCAGTTGCAGCGTCACGAACCGGTCGTACGGCACGTCTTCGTTGAACGCCCGCACGACCCAGTCGCGGTACGTCCAGGCCCACGGAAACTCCTTCTGCTCAAAGAAGACGTACCCCTTGTTGTCCGCATAGCGGGCCACGTCGAGCCAGTACCGCCCCTGCCGTTCGCCGTAGTGAGGCGACTCCAGCAGCCGGTCAATCAGCCCTCGCCACGCTTCGTCGGCGTCTACCTGAAACGCCTCTTCAAAGGCGAGGACTTCTTCCGGAGTCGGCGGCAACCCGATCAGATCAAACGTCGCCCGACGAATCAGCATCACCGGGTCCGCCTTCGGAGCCGGCAGAAGTTGCTGTGACTCCAGTCGAGACAACACGAACTGGTCCACGCCCGTCTTCGGCCAAATTTTGTCATTCACGTCGGGTGGCTCCGGGCGCACGACCGGTTGAAACGCCCAGTGAGCCTTCGCGGCATCCTCACCGGATGCTCCCGTCGCTCCGGAATTCGGCCACGGCAATCCGTCTTCGACCCAGCGAACGATCGCTGCGATAGCGTCCGCTTCAAGCGGCTTGTCGGGAGGCATTTTGAAATCGCCGGTCTGCTTCACAGCCTCGACCAGAAGACTCTCACCGGGCTTCTTCGGAACGGCCGCCGGCCCGGAATCTCCACCTCGCAGAATCGCCTCGCGAGAATCCAGCCGCAGCCCGGACTCCTGTTTCTTCGGCCCGTGGCACTTCACGCATCGCTCAACGAGAACCGGTCGCACTCGGCGTTCGAAGAGCTCAACAGTCTCGCGAGGCCCGATTGCTGGTTCTTCGTCTGCCCGCGACGCGCGCTGGGGCAGTAGACCGACGGATAGAACGAGAAGCCAAATTGTGATTCGGAGGATATCCATGCTGAGCCAATGCTGGGTTCTGGAATGACACGCTCATTGTATGGCAGGAGAGTCTGAAACACAGAGGCACAGAGGTCATGGAGAAGAGGGACGGGGTCTCAGTGCCTCACTGTTTCCAAATTTGAAAGAGCATTTGCGGGTACCTCGTTCCTATAGCGGAGCGGCGCGAGCCGCCCGGTCTGCGCTGGATCAACACGCTGAATCAACGCGCCTGGACCGGACGGCTTGCGCCGTTCCGCCAACTTGCTTAACAGCCTGCAACGCCGCCTCGCTTCGACAACGCCTCTTCGTCCGGTACTTTGCGTACCAGCCACTCCACTTAGCGACGACACAGGTGCATCCATGCCAGAGCCACCCAGCGATCTTGCCCGTCAGTTTCTGATTTACATTCAGGAACGAAACCTCGCGATGAGGGCTGACGATCAACTGCCGAGAACGGTCGCCGAGTGGGAGACTCAGAAACGAAAGCTGCGGGCGAACCTGCTGCAGTCGTGGGGCGGCTTTCCGAAGGATCCGTGCGATCTTGAACCGCGGCTCCTGGGCTCGATTCAGCGCGACGGTTACCGGGTCGAGAAACTGCTGCTGCAGACAATGCCCGGCGTCCACATGACGGCCAACGCCTACGTGCCGGACGGCGAAGGAAAGCGGGCCGCGGTGCTGAGTGTGCACGGTCACTGGCGGCTCGCGAAGTCGGAGCCGGTTGTGCAGTCGCGCTGCATCGGCCTGGCAAAGCTCGGGTTCTTTGTGCTGATGGTCGACGCGTTTGGAGCGGGCGAGCGAGGTCTGTATCCGCCGCTTGGCGAGTACCACGGCGAGATGGTTGGCGCGACGCTCTATCCGACTGGCCGGCCTCTATCCGGAATCCAGGTTTACGAGAATCAACGAGCCGTCGACTACATGCTGACTCGCCCGGAAGTCGACGGCGAACGGCTTGGCATCACAGGCTGCAGCGGTGGCGGAAACCAGACGATGTATGCCGGGGCGTTTGACGAGCGGTTCAAGGCGGTCGTCCCGGTGTGCTCGGTCGGCACTTACCAGGCCTACCTGGGCGCGGCGTGCTGCATGTGCGAAGTCGTCCCCGCAGCCATGAGCTACACCGAAGAATGGGGCATCCTGTCGCTGGTCGCACCGCGAGCCCTCATGCTGATCAACGCGACGAAGGATGGCTTTCAGTTTTCAATCGGCGAGGCGACAAAGTCGCTCGACAAGTCGCGGCACGTTTTCCGTCTGTACGACGTCGCGGCGAAAGCCAAACACGCGACGTTCGACTGGAAGCACGATTACCACCAGCCGATGCGCGAGGAAATGTACGGCTGGATGGCGCTCCACCTGAAGGGCGAGGGCGACGGTTCACCGATTGCCGAGCCGACCATCAAAACCGAAGAGGCGGAAACGCTGCGCTGCTTCCCCGGCGACAAGCGGCCGGATACGTTCGTCACTCTGCCACAGTTCGCTGCCGCCGAGGGGCGCGCGATCCTCGCACGACGACCGATCCCGAAACACGCCGAGGGCTGGGAAGCCGACCAGACACTCATGCGCGAGTCGCTGCCGCGAGTGCTCGGCGTTGACCCGAAACAGAAGGTGTCACTCAACACGCACGCGATCGGCGAACCGACGGCGGAAGAGCGTTCCTTCCAGTTCTCAACCGAGAACGGCATGCAGGTCTTCGGAAGGCGAATCGGCAACCGCACCAAAGCGAAAGGCCTCGCCGTTCTGTTGGACCTCGACAAAGGCCGTGAGGCTGCGGAGTCGCCGCTCGCGAAGGAGCTGCTCGAAGCGGGCTGGAATCTGGCCACCGTCGATCTGCGGGCGACCGGAGCCACCGCTCACAAGAGCGACGCCGTCCGCCGCGCCCCGGACCACAACACAGCCGAGTGGTCGCTGTGGACCGGCCGTCCTCTCCTCGGCCAGTGGGTGTACGACGTTCGGCGACTGATCGACGCGATCGGCGAGTCTGAAAAGCTTCCGGAGAATCTGGCGGTCATTGGAACCGGTCCGGCCAGCCTCGTTGCTCTTGCCGCGGCCGCTCTCGACGCACGCATCTCGCAGGTTGCGAGTGTTGGCGGTCTGGCCAGCTTCGTCAGCGATGTGCCCTACGAAAACCAGCGACTAGGAATCATCGTGCCTGGCATTCTCAGAAAGATCGGAGACGTCGCGCACCTGGCGGCTCTGGCGGCACCTCGACGCCTCGTCATCGCCGGTGGGGTCACGGGAGGCGGAGAGAAGCTCAACGAGAAAGATCTCACGAAAAACTACGAATGGACCAAAGCCGCGTTTGGCTTTGAAGAGGCCTCAAAGCAGTTGAAGATCCTCCCGGAGATGAAGAACAAAGACGTTGTGGCGAGTCTCAATTAACGTAGTTCGTGTTAAATCCGGCCGGTAGGAACCGGCCCTACGTATTCTGACAGCCGTGCAGCGCAAAGTCAGCCTGAACCCCACGAATATTGGAGTCAGCGATCATGGAACGCGCCTCTCGAATTCTGCAGATTCTCATCATTGACCTCTCGATCGTTGTCCTTGGCGGCACTGCATCCGCGCAGGATCCGCCGGTCACTTTCAAGAACGTGACGGAGGCAGCTGGCCTCAAGATTGGCACCGACGCCGCCTGCTGGGCCGACCTCGACAACGATGGCTGGTCGGACCTGTGTGCCTCGGGCGGAGTGTGGAAGAACAACGAGGGCAAGACGTTCACGCGGGTCGCCAACGTGCCGACGTCGGTTGCCGCGGATTTTGACAACGACGGTTTCATCGATCTGTTTTCCTGGACGGCCCGCAAGCTGTACCGCAATAACGGAGAGATGGGTTTCGCCGAAGTCGCGCTGCCGGATCTTCCGCCGTCCGTTTCGCGAGGTGCCTGCTGGGCCGACTTCAACGGTGACGGATTCGTCGACCTCTTCGTCGGCGGCTACGAAGACTGGGACAAGGGCATCACCTGGCCATTTCAGATTCTCATGAATGAAGGTGGCAAGTCGTTCAAGCTGGCGAAGTCGGAAAGCCGCATGAGGGCTCGCGGCGTCACGGCGTGCGACTTCGATCAGGACGGCGACATCGACGTTTACGTTTCCAACTATCGACTTCAGCCGAACCTGCTGTGGGTCAACGATGGCAAGGCCGAGTTCACAGAGGCGGCCGCGAAACACGGTGTCGTCGCGACCTCAGCGGGATTTGGCGGCGGTCACTCGATCGGCTCGTGCTGGGGCGACTTCAACAACGACGGGCTGATCGATCTGTTTGCCGGCAACTTCGCTCACGTCGACGGGCGAGGCGATCAGCCGAAGTCGCGGTTCCTCAAGAATCTCGGCAAGGAACAGGAATTCAAGTTCGAAGACCTCGGCCCGCGCGGAGTTCATTACCAGGAATCGTACGCCACTCCCAGTTGCGGCGACTACGACAACGACGGAAACCTCGATGTCTTCTTCACGACGGTCTACGGAGTCGCCTCGTTCGGCCGCAAAAACAGCCCGGCCCTCTTCAGGAACGACGGCCAGTTCAACGTCGCGGACGTGTCCGCGGCCGCAGGAGTCGCCGGCCTCCCTCCGACCTATCAGTCCGCATGGGCTGATTACGACAACGACGGAGATCTCGACCTGATCAGCGGCGGGCAGCTCTTCCAGAATCAGGGCGGCAAGAACAAATCCGTCACGGTGCGGCTCCAGGGCGATGGCAAGGACATAAACCGCTCGGCCATCGGAGCTCAGGTACGAATCACGATCGGCGAAAAGACTTACACGCGTCAGGTCGAGGCCGGCACCGGCGAAGGCAACCAGAACGACCTCGCATTACACTTCGGCCTGGGCAGCCACGACGGACCGGTCGAATTGCGAATCACGTGGCCGAATAAACTGCGTCAGTCTGCCAGGACGGCAAGTGGGCAGACGGCGGTCGTGAAGTACGAAGTCGTACCGTAGTGCTTCGTCAAAGCTGAATTGACGGGTCGCAGTTTCAGTGGCGTAAGCTTCCAGCTTGCGATGTTCGCTCACAGAACGTCGGCAAGCAGGATGCTGACCCCACTTTTCAGCCCTGACAGAGCAGTAGGACGTTTCCATCAAGCCTCGCCAGACACCAATGAAAAAGACAAAGAAAGCACACAATGAACACCGCCGAGATTACTTCCGAGACGCTCGCATCGTCTGTCATCTCCGTCCCGCCTCTCGCGCGGAATGAGAACGCGTCGCTGAATCACGGCGAGAATCAAAAGATCATTCGGCATCTGGAAGCCGGCGGCGTCTCAACACTGCTCTACGGCGGCAACGCGATTCTTTATCACGTTGCCCTCAGCGAGTATGCCGAGCTTCTTCAGATGCTCGCCGAGTCTGCAGCGGACAACTCGCTGGTCATCCCCTCCGTTGGGCCCGGCTACGGCACGATGATGGATCAGGCGGCGATCCTGCGCGAGTTCGATTTCACGACGGCGATGATTCTGCCGACGCGGGACGTCGTCACTTCGGAGGGAGTCATGACAGCCGTCCGAAACTTCGTCGAGACGTACGGCAAAGCCGCAGTGCTCTACATCAAACACGACGGATTTATCGAGGTCGACGCCGTCAAACAGCTGATGGACGACGGCCTGATTTCGTGGATCAAATACGCCATCGTTCGAGAAGACACCAGCGATGATGACTACCTCCGCTCGCTGGTCGACACCGTCGGTTCTTCCAGAATCGTCAGCGGAATCGGCGAGCAGCCGGCCATCATCCACCTTCGTGATTTCGGCCTGACCGGCTTCACCTCTGGCTGCGTCTGCGTCGCGCCGAAACTCTCGATGGACATGCTCAGAGCGATCAAGGCCGGCGAATTCAAAACCGCCGAGCAGATTCGCCAGACGTTTGAGCCGCTCGAAACGCTGCGAAACGAAATCAACCCGATCCGAGTCCTCCACACCGCGATCGCTCAGGCCGGCATCGCCACCACCGGACCGCTGATCCCGCTTCTTTCAGAAGTCGGTGAGGCTGACCGAAGCCGAATCCAACAGGCCGCCACACAATTGCTGGAAGCCGACCAGATGGCAGCCGCCGCCGGGTAGAGTGGCTCGGCACTTCGTGCCGAGGACTGCGCATCTTCACGACACGGAGTGTCATGCCACTTTACGTCAGCCGGATGACCTCGTTCTTCGCATCCAGCCGAACGGGCTTCGAGTAGTGCTGCACGCGGATCTCCTCGCTCACCGGAGTCGGCGTTCTCACGAGAAACTCGATCCATGCCGGACAGTTGAACGCAGCAAATGCCAGTTCGAGACGAGACAGCATGTCAGCGGGCTCGGCCGACAGATCGGGAAACAGGACCGGCCCGGTGTCGGTCTGGTAGACGACGTCCCGCTCGTTGGCGTTCATCGTTTTGACGGGAAACTCGATTACGGCGGTGTAGCGGTCCGACTCGATCGTCGTGCGGGCGTTGAGCCGCTGGTTGGCAAGAGTCGCCTCAACAATCGCCTCACCCGATTCGAGCACCTCGCCGGCTGATTCGACAATGTCGACCCGCGTCGAGTCGAAGACGTCCGCCAGAAGGCCGGTCTGCCGGTCCGACTGACGACCGCTGCCAGGCGGGTACAGCTCGACATCGAGGCCCGCCTGCGAGTACGTCTTCAGGTTGAGAAATCCGTCGTCCGAAAAGATCGGAGCGAAGTCCGCATTTGGCTGCAGCCAGATGTCACGTTCCACTCCGACGCGCTCTGTTTTGCAGCTTGCTCCAAGAACGAATCGTTGAGACGTGCCGGTTGCCTTCCCGGTCACCACACACCGACACTCAATCTGAATCCGGGCATTGTTCAGACTGAAGGGCGGTTTATGGCTGACCGTCTTCGGTGGCTTCTTTTCTGTGTCGATGCGGAACGTCAAGAACGAGCGGGAGAAGTCGATCGTCTTCATCTTAGCAGTCCGATGAGAAGGAACAGTTCTGTAGCGGGGCAGGCGCGAAGGCTACGCGCGGTCGACCGGACGGCTTGCGCCGTGCCGCTACTTTTTATTTCGGTGAAACACTTTGACGTCTGCCTTAAACGACACGCCTTCGTCGAGCGGAAAAAGCGGCCGGCCGCAGATCGTGTGGCCGAGGCTTTTCAGATTGGCACTCGTCGAGCCCGGCGCGTCGACGTTGATCAGCTTCGCACACCAGTCGGCAAACATGTGAGGCTCACAGTGCGGCGACTTCACGACAACCAGATCGAACCGCTTCGGGTCCTGCCCGTTTGCGTAGAACCACGAGCGATCGAACAGGCTGACGGGTTTCGTGCCGACGATCAGAGTGATCCTGCCGGACTCGAGGACGGCGGTGTCGCCCGAGTTCCAGTGCCAGCCAAACGACTCGCTGCGAAACTTTCCGTCGGAGAGCATGCGGACTCGCGCTTCGAGTTCGACCGGCTGAAACCGCTCGGTGTCGAGGCCTCCGCCGATCGGCACGCAAATCGTGGCTCCGATGCCGGCCGCGAAGGCGGCTTTGACGGCGGCTGGGTCGACGACCGGAATCAGCGCGGAGCCGGCATACTTCTGCCGCAGCAGCTCGGCGAGGATCGCGTTGCTGTCTCCCGACGCTCCTGAGCTGGTCGCATCGGCGGCGTCCATCATCACGACCGTGCCGGAAGTGACCTCAGCAGCGAGACGGACGCTCTCTTCGAGGCTCGTCAGAGGGACCTGCATTTTCTCGTGGTGTTTCCAGAAACTGCGGGCAAGCTCCTCCGCACGCGACCGCGCGGCGGCTTCGTCTCCGTCCATCACGACGACACTTCGCGAGCACAGTTCCGGCACGTCGGTAAACGGGTTGCCCCACATCATCGCTGCGGCCAGGCCGGAGTCCGAAGCCTCGATCTGTTTTGCCAGGTCAATGCACTCGCGGATTGAGCCGGATTCGGTGATCAGCTCGTCGCCGCGCGCCAGGGCAGGCACGTTGACTCGTGCCGTCACCGGCCTGGCCTCGCCGGAGAGAATTCGCAACAGCACTCGCGCGGCACGGGCTCCCGTTTCAAAGAAGTCCACGTGAGGGTAGGTGTGATAGACGACCACCGCGTCACTGTGAGTCAGCATGCGGTCGGTGCAGATACCGTGCAGGTCGAGCGAGATGACGATCGGGATCTGCTCGCCGAAAATCTTGCGAGCTTCCTGAAGGAGAAATCCCTCGGGATCGTTTTCTCCGTCCGCCTGCATCGCTCCGTGGAGGCAGAAGTAAACGGCGTCGACCGGACCGGCCGCGCGGAAGCTGGCGAGAATTTCACCGCTCAGTTTCGCCCAGTCGTCGGCAGCGAGAACCCCACCGGATGTGATCGAACTTGCGCCGACTGACGGGACCAGCTCCACGTCAGAGGCTTGGTCAACGACAGAGAGTGCTCCGCTGATTTCCTCGGCGACGGTCCGGTGGTAGTCGATCATCGCCTCGCCCCGGACGATGCGGAAATCGTCGTAACGGCTCGGCACCGGGTTAAACGTCGACACTTCCTGTTTGCACTCGGCGATCAGAATTCGCGGCATGGGGATCGTCCCTGGCGGGTGTGGCTTTCTCGCAAGTCGGAAACGCAGACGATAATCTGCCGGGCCAGCCCCACGCGAGGAACCCGTCATGAGCCGCGAGCACATCAGCGACAAACCTGTCACGCAACCGTCGTCGGACGACGATGTCGACTTCATGAATCTCGACGAGACAGACTTTGCGTCAATGTCCCGGCCGGAACAGATTCGACACTTCGAAGTCGAGGGCTACGTCATTCTGCCGGAGATCCTCACACCGGCTCTGATCGCGAAGGTCAAAGAGGAAATGTCCGTAGCCGAAATGGGTCACACTGATTACAGCGAGGCTCAAACGCGGTCCGTCGAGCAGCCGCAGTGGACCAGCCGAACGGCCGCCGAGCTGATCGGCTACCCGCCGATGATCGAGTTCCTCACCGATCTGCTTGGCCCGGACATCGTCTTCACGCGAGGCTTCTATCAGCGAAGTCTGCCAGGCTGTCCAGGAATCTCGATGCACACGGACGGTCAGCCGCACGGGTCGAACCTGTTCGGTTACGAGGGCTCGTGCCCTCGCCTTTTGCGGGTGCTGTACTACCTCGACGATCTGACGGCCGAGCGGGCACCGTTCCGGCTCATCCCACGCTCGCACCTTTCCTTCCACGCGGACGCGAGCCCGTATGTCCGCTACAAGTCTCACCCGGAAGAAATCACGCTGACGTGCAAAGCCGGATCGGCGGTGCTGATCCCGTCGCTGATGATTCACGGCAGTCACCCGAACCGAACGAACGACATCCGCGAGCTATTGCACTTCGGCTACCGCCCCGCCTGGGCCGGCCCGATGGCTCCGATTGAAGATGACTGGAGTCCGGAGCAGGTTGCCACAATGCCGGACGTCGCGAAGCCATTATTCCAGAGCCTCAACACAACCGGCTTCAAGTGGGATCAGCCAAACAAGCCGACTGGCATGAAGACGGAAGCACCGGGACTCAACCCCAGCCGCTGGGGCGACCGCACGACGACGTAGCGGAACGGCGCAAGCCGTCCGGTCGAGCAACTTTCGATGCGCGGACGACCGGGCGGCTCGCGCCGCTACACCTGAGGCAGCGGGGCTCAACCCCGGCCGCGGGGCGACCGCACGACGACGTAGCGGAACGGCGCAAGCCGTCCGGTCGAGCAACCTTCGATGCGCGGATGACCGGGCGGCTCGCGCCGCTCCGCTATAGATCGGTCAGTCGCCGATTGGTATCGCCGAACCGTGGCAGCTCGACCCCCATACGATCCATCAGGGACAGATACAGGCTGCACGCGCGGCGGTCGTCTGCTTCCCGTTCCAGGCAGTTGAGAATTCGACCCGTCTTCAGCGAGCCTCCACCCTGCCCTGCCAGCACGATCGGCATTCGGTCGGCCTGATGCTTATCCCCGTCGAACAGGTTCGAGCAGAACATCAGCAGCGAGTTCTCCAGCAGCGTCGAATCGCCCTCGTCGATCTTCTTCATCCGGTCAAGCAGGTATGCAAACTGGCTGACGTGAAACTGATTCGTGCGAAGGTACATCGCCTCCAGTTCCGGGTCTCGGCCGTTGTGCGTCAGGTCCAGGTGCAAGCTTCCCTTCACTCCCTCGAGGAACCCGAAATTCATCTGCGAAAGATCGTTGTTGAGCATGCACGTCGCGATGCGTGTTTTGTCCATCTGAAACGCGAGGACGATCAAATCCAGAATCAGCCGCATGTGGTCCGGAACGTTTTGAGGAATGTCGCTGCCCGGGCGAGTCATGTCCGGCTTCGTCAGGCTCGGTTGCCAGCCTTCGAGACGCTCTTCTTTGCCGGCTCGATCGATGCGTTTCTCGATGCTGCGAATTGATTCGAGGTATTCGTCGAGTTTGACTCGATCCGTTTTCGACACTTGATTTCGCAGCGCTCTGGCATCGGCGAGGACGGCGTCAAGAATGCTGCGGTCGAGCTCGCGGCTCTTCCCGTCTCCGGCAATCAGGTCGAACGCGCGGGCCGGGTAAATCTCCTTGGTCGCTGGCTTCGTGTCGCTCGCCCAGGAAATGCACGAGCCGTAAATCATCGACAGGCCGTCTTCGAGTCGAAGTTCGTTCGGCTCGATGCCCAGCACGAGACTTGGCAGCGCGGTCTGGCTTCCGACCTGCTGAGCGAGGATCTGGTCCATCGTTCGCCCGACGCGAATGTCGTTCTGATCGAGGCTCACCCACGCCCCGGACAGAAGGTTCGGCATGCGTCCGAGATGGGCACTCGGATTCGCCACGGACTGTGCATTGAAAAGACCATCGATAATGACGAGGTCCTGAGAGTGCGGCTGGAGCGGCCGCATTCCGGGCCCAAGTTCCATCGTTGCCCCGCTCCCCTTCGCCCACCAGTGAGCCGGCTCAACGCCGTTTGAAAAGTAGAGGCACGCGAATCGAACTGGTGGCCGCGATCCGTCACTCGTCAGCTTCTTCCCTGACTCCGCCCGCAGTGGAGTGGACGACAGCCACGGCAGCGCGAGACTCGCCCCGGCGCCGGCGAGGAAGCCGCGGCGTGAAAGGCCTTCGGACCAGTGGGACTGTTTATTCTTATTCATCGTCAGGCGACGCTGGTTTTCCGGGGGAACGTGAGGCGGAGTCTCGATGATACAGAAACTGTCGGCTGGTCACGATGCGAACCAGGAGATCGGGCAGTCCGCGGCCGCGCTGCATGTCGTCCGTCAGTCGGCTCAGCAATGCCAGATCGCCGACGGATTCTCTCCGCCCCAGAGCGTAGCCGATCAACCGACCGGCCAGCGTTTCGTGGAAGCGCTGCTGTTGAGTGGCCAGGTACTGATGCAGCCCGTCGTCTCCGGAAAGCTCTTTCCCGTCGCTGAGCACGCCGACGGTTTCGACCTGTTTTTCGTCGCGGTACCGGTCCCGCCAGCGCCCCAGAGGATCGTAATTCTCCAGCGCGAAACCGAAGGCATCGAAACGGGCGTGACAGTTGTGGCACGACGGATCGCGTCGATGTGCCTCAAGCCGCTTGCGGATTGACAGGCCGTCGGCAACGACTTCGTCCGCCGCGATCGACCCGGCATCGGCCGGTGGCGGCGGGACTGGCGTGCCCAGGATACGCCGCAGGATCCAGTCGCCGCGTCTGACCGGACTGGTGCGACGCGGAGCTGACGTCGTGGCGAGGACCGAGCCCAACCGCAACAACCCACCTCGATGAAAACGACCGGCCTGCTCGACCCGCTGCAGTTCGGATGACTTGCCGAGGTCCAGCGTCAGCCCGTAGTGCGATGCCAGCTCGGCATTCAGAAAGGCGTAATCGGCAAACAGGATTTCATTGACCGGGCGATTCCTCTTCACGATGAAGTCAAAGAACTCAGCGGCTTCCTTGTACATCGACTCACGCAGCGAATCCGAGAACTCGGGAAACTGGTCCGGGTCGATGCCCCGAAACTGACCGAACCGGTAGAAGCCAAACCACTGGCCAAAGAATTCTTCCGCAAACCGACGCGACCGCGGATCGCGCAGCATCCGTTGCGTCTGAGCGGTGAGCTGTGCCGGTGTCGACAGTTCGCCAGCGATCGCTGCCCGCCTCAGCTCCTCATCCGGGACCGACGACCACAGCAGGAAGCTCAACCGGCTGGCGAGTTCCGTTTGCGAAAGCGCCCGAATCCCGTCCGAGTCCTCACCGGATCGTGATCGCTCGGCGCGGTAGAGGAACCCGGGCGAGACCAGAATTCTTGCGAGCACAGCACGAATGGCTGATCGATGATCGAGCTGCGAATCCGTTCGCAGAGTCTTGAAGAAGGAGTAAAGCTCGTTCGCCTCGGCGCTGGAAAGCGGACGTCGCCACGCGACTGAAGCAAACTGAGTGACGCCGAGGAGATGTCGCGACTCGGCCGAGCGAAACATCGCCTGTGATTGTTCGTGGTCCTCTTTAAGGGTTCGCAGGTATTGCCGAGCTTCCCTCGGAGTCGACTCAATCCAGTTCTCATCGATCGAGGCGACCTTCCTGTCGCCCAACTCAATTCGGTACTTCTTCGCGAGGAAGCCGAGCCAGGTATCGTGAAACTCGAACGAGCCGAGCAGATCGGCCCAGGCTTGATCGAGCTCCCTGCGTGTTTCGTCGTCGAGGATGTTCTCCATAAGAAACGCGTCATCACGAAAATACTTGAGGCGTGTGTGAAAGAAGTTCCGTTCCGGATTGTTGTAGGTCGGGTCGATCGGTGCCGGAATCGGGTCGCGGTCCGACGGAGCCGGTTCGCGCTGAGACATCTGCGGCAGCAGCCGAGCAAACTCCAGAACGCCTGACTTCCATTTTTCAAACGCTTCGCCTTCGGGATTCGCGAGTAAGCCGGACACGGATTTCCCCTGGTCAGTCTCCTCCAGTTGAGAGATCGTGCAGCGGACAATGCAGTCTTGTCCGTTGCGAGTGTCTAGTTCCGCCGTCAGTAACAGTCGCGCCGAACCGGCACCGTCCGGAATCGGCAACTCAAACTCTGGCGGCTTCGTACCGACCGTCACAAATCCGTTCGGCTCAGGCCGACCGCCGCGTGGGTGTTTTCCAAAGCCAAGTCGCGAGACGGTTTCTTTCGTCAGGAACTCACGCAGCGGTCGCGGGTCCTGCAGGACCTTCTCGTAGTCTCGAAACTGAATCTTCGCGTCCCGCCACAGAATGACGGCGTCGGGATTACCGTTGCGGTTGGCTGACTCGACAGAAAGAACCAGGTGAGCGGTCTTCGTCCCCTGCGGCCAGTTGACGTTCATCTCGAACGGCTGAGTTCGTTGCACGTCGAACAGGTCCGCTCTGAGGACCGGTGCCTCTTCCTTCGCGTCCGCGTTCGAGCCGAAACGGTTCTGCCATTCCAGCAGCAGGTCCGAAATCTTCTGGCATCGCCCGGCAACGACAGCAGATTCGTTCTCTCCGCCTGTCTGATAAGGAGGCAACTTCTCCCAGGACTCGACGATGATCGACGTCGGAAACGACGGGTTCTGTCGTGTCAGCACCGAGTGGACGTACTCAGCGAAGCGAGCACCAATCCCGACACTTTCTGCAAGATCAGCAAGCGATGCATCGGGTTTTCCGGCGGCCTCGCGGTACCGGTACTGCCACGCCGAGAAGAAGGCCTTCGTGTAACGGTCGAGCCCGAACGGCTCGCCACCCTCGCCGGCCGCCGTGCGGAATCCGTGTTTCCGGTAGATCTTCTGAATTCGAGCGATGGCGGACAGCTCGAAGCCGGTTTGACCAGGGTCACGAAAGAACGTCAACGGGCCGGTACCGATAACCGCATGATCGGCCACATGGCGAGCCGCTTCGAGGTAGCGTTCCAGTGTCGAGTCCTGTGTGAACTGCACGATGCCCGTGTTCGTGAAGCCGGCCCCGCCAACGGCGTCCGGAACGAAACCCCGCTCGACGTTGATGTCGATGCCGGTCAGATCGCGGATGGCGTAACCGTACTCGGCACTGGTGAGGCGGCGGATGACGACGTGCCCGGGATCGCCCTCGTGGGCTTTCGCGGCAACGGCAATTTGCTCACGGATCCACTTCCGAAGGTGCAGTCGCTGCTCTTTCGATGGCTGCTCGGCATCTTCCGGCGGCATTCGTTTTCGCAAGAGTTGCTCGCCTGCGTTCTGCCAGTCGCGGTACTCGTTGACGAATGAGTCCTCGGCGAGCAGTCGATCGAAGTTGATTCCCGCCTCGGACGACTTCGAATTGTGACACTCCACACAGAAGTGTTTCACGAGATCGCGCTCAGCCGAGGTGTCCTCAGCCAGCAACGAGGCACCGCTGCTGGCTGCCAGGCAGACAAAAAGGAGTGACAGTCGGAGAACGTTCATGTTCGAAATCCGGGAACGCGGCGATGGCTCGATGACGTCGGCTCAGTGACGATGGCTCGATGACGGCGGCTCGGTGATGCCATTCAGCGGAGCCCTGGGCGGCGTGAGAGTATACCACTCCGGGAGATTCGGCTGCCGCCGAAGGGCGAATCTCTCGTGAGCCGAAAACGAGTTGCGTCCCAGCACAACTCCGTCGCCCTGGCGACTCGGCAGAGCCTCGCCTACCGATGAGGATCGGAAAAAAAAGCCGATTTCGGAGTGAATTGCAGATCGACCCGCCACTCCTATAATCCCGCCGAGACCTCGCGAACGGCCAGGCCTGCTGCGAACCTGCACCCGAGATTTGAAGGAGCCGACCCTTGAAGTGGTTGCTCAATGCCCTGTCTTCTTCCGTCGGGAAGAAGTTTTTGATGGCGATAACCGGCCTGCTGCTGTGCGGGTTCCTCGTCGCTCACCTTGCCGGCAACCTGCTGCTGCCGGCCGGTGGAGATCTCTTCAACGACTACGCGAAGAAGCTGCACGAGAATGAAGGCCTGCTGATGGTGGCCGAAACCGGCCTGTTCGGCATCTTCATCCTGCACCTGTACCTCGCCTTCAGCCTGACCTGGGGTAATAACGCCGCCCGCGGGAAGGGCTATGCGGCGACGAAATCCAAACGCGACGACACGATGTCGAAAACTCGCCCGGACAAGTGGATGATCGGCTCAGGGATCATTCTGCTGCTTTACCTGTGTCTTCACCTGTTCGACTTCAAGTTTCACCGGTTCGGAATGGACCAGGAGCTGACCGCACTCGCTGGAGATTCCGAAGCGGTCACCACGAAGGTCGCGATCCACGTTTTGAAATCGCCTCTGACGATGATCGGCTACGCGGCCGGCTTCGTATTTCTGTTTGCCCACTTGTCACACGGCGTTTCGAGTGCTTTTCAGAGCCTCGGATTGAGCCATCCAAAATACAATTCGCTGATCAAATACGGTGGGCTCGCGTTTGCCAGCCTCATTTCGCTCGGATTTTTCGTCGTTCTTTTCTGGGCGATCAGCCAGTAGTCCCTCAGGATTGCGGTACTTCAAGGCCCGGTAGGACGGACGCCCACGTCCGTCACGGCCAAGTAAAAGACATGCGAGGCTGACGGACGTGGGCGTCCGTCCTACGGCCTCGACTCGAATACTCAGGAGTTTTCCGAATGGTTCAGGTTGCAGAAGCCACACTCGACGGCCGCATCCCTGACGGGCCGATCGAGCAGAAGTGGGACAATCGCAAGTCCGAACTGAAACTCGTCAGCCCCAACAACAAACGCAAGTACGAAGTCATCGTCGTCGGCACCGGACTGGCCGGAGCGTCCGCCGCCGCTTCGCTTGCCGAGCTCGGCTACAACGTCAAGGCGTTCTGCTTCCAGGATTCGCCGCGTCGAGCTCACAGCATCGCCGCCCAGGGCGGGATCAACGCCGCCAAGAATTACCCGAACGACGGCGACAGCATCTGGCGACTCTTTTACGACACCGTCAAGGGCGGCGATTATCGAGCTCGCGAAGCCAACGTTTATCGGCTCTCCCAGGTTTCCGGCAGCATCATCGATCAATGCGTCGCCCAGGGAGTTCCCTTCGCCCGCGAGTACGGCGGACTCCTCGCCAACCGGACGTTCGGTGGAGCTCAGGTGTCTCGAACGTTTTACGCGAGAGGCCAGACCGGTCAGCAGCTCCTGCTGGGTGCCTACTCCGCGCTGATGCGTCAGGTCGGTTCCGGCAAGGTGAAGATGTATCCTCGCCAGGAAATGGTTGACCTGATCAAAGTCGACGGCGTCGCACGAGGCATCGTCACGCGGGACCTCACGAACGGGAAGTTTGAGACTCACACCGCACACGCCGTCGTGCTCTGCACCGGCGGGTACGGCAACGTGTTTTACCTGTCGACCAATGCCAAAGGCTGCAACGTGACGGCCGCCTGGCGGTGCCACAAACGCGGAGCCCTCTTCGCCAACCCGTGTTACACGCAGATTCACCCGACGTGTATTCCGGTCAGCGGTGACTACCAGTCGAAGCTGACTCTGATGAGCGAAAGCCTCCGCAACGACGGTCGCGTCTGGGTCCCGAAAGCAGAGGGCGACGCACGACGCGCCGCGGACATCCCGGAAGGCGAGCGGGACTACTACCTCGAACGCCGCTACCCCGCCTTCGGAAACATGGTTCCGCGAGACGTTGCGTCCCGCGCGGCCAAGGAACGTTGCGACGCGGGCTTTGGAGTCGGCGCAACTCAGCAGGCCGTGTTTCTCGATTTCAAACACGCGATCGCCCGCGATGGCGAGGCGACGATCCGCGCGAAGTACGGCAACCTCTTCCACATGTACCACAAGATCACCGACGAAGACCCGTACCAGGTACCGATGCGGATTTACCCCGCCGTGCACTACACGATGGGTGGACTGTGGGTCGACTACAACCTGCAGAGCAACGTGCCGGGACTGTTTGTTCTCGGCGAGGCAAACTTCTCTGATCACGGTGCCAACCGGCTGGGGGCGAGTGCTCTGATGCAGGGTCTGGCCGATGGCTACTTCGTCATCCCTTACACCGTCGGAGACCACATGGCTCGCCACGGACAGGAAAAGGTTTCCAACGATCATCCGGAAGTCAGAGCCTCTCTGGAAGAAGCTCAGGGGCGAGTCTCAAAGATCCTCGGCGTCGCTGGCTTCCGCTCGGTCGACAGTATTCACCGGGAACTCGGGCAGATCATGTGGAACAAAGTCGGCATGTCCCGCACGGCAGGTGGACTCAAATCCGCCGCCGAGGACATTCAGGCTCTTCGCGAAGTTTTCTGGAATGACGTCAAGGTCATGGGCACGGGCGAGTCGTTCAATCAGAACCTCGAACATGCCGGCCGCGTCGCCGACTTCCTGGAATTTGCCGAACTGTTCGCCATCGATGCGCTGCACCGAGAAGAATCCTGCGGCGGCCACTTCCGGGATGAACACCAGACAGACGACAACGAGGCTCGTCGCGACGACGAAAACTTCTGCTACGCCGCCGGCTGGGAATTTCAGGGTGTCGGCAACGAACCCGTTCTGCACAAAGAGCCGCTTGACTTCAACGAAGTGCCCCTCACGACCAGGAGCTACAAATAATGAGTGGCCAGGGAATGGAACTGAAACTGCAGATCTGGCGTCAGGCGAATGCCGAAGACAAAGGCCGGTTTCACATCTATCACTTGTCGGACGTGTCGCCGCACATGTCGTTTCTCGAGATGCTCGACGTTCTGAACGAGCAGCTCATCACGCTGGGCGAAGAGCCCGTCGCGTTTGACCACGACTGCCGCGAAGGCATCTGTGGAATGTGCAGCCTGATGATCAACGGTCAGGCTCACGGCCCGGACAAAGAAACGACAACCTGCCAGCTCCACATGCGACGCTTCTCCGACGGAGATACGATCGTCATCGAGCCGTGGCGGGCGAAAGCGTTTCCCGTCATCCGCGACCTCGTTGTTGACCGAGGCTCGTTCGACCGGATCATGTCCAAAGGCGGCTTCGTCTCGGTCAACACGGGCAACCCGGCCGACGCCAACACCATCCTGGTTCCGAAGCAGGACGCCGATCGCGCCATGGACGCCGCCGCGTGCATCGGCTGCGGAGCCTGTGTCGCCGCGTGCAAGAACGCTTCGGCATTGCTGTTTGTCAGTGCGAAGGTCTCGCAGCTTTCGCTGCTGCCCCAGGGCAAGCCGGAGAAAGCTCAACGAGTCCTCAACATGGTCGCGCAGATGGACGAAGAAGGCTTCGGCTCCTGCACCAACACGAGCGAATGCGAAGCGGCGTGCCCAGCCGGAATCTCCGTGTCAAACATCGCCCGCCTGAATCGCGACTACATGTGCGCGATGCTCTGCAGCGAGGAAGGGATGTAGGTCAGGCTCTGCCTGACAAGATTTCATTCGAACTCTGGCACGCGACCCAGTTCGGAAACCTCATGAACATCGCGACTTCGTCAGGCGAAGCCTGACCTACTCGGCTTCGCCAAGGCGGTCGCAGATGATATCCAGCATGAGCTGGTGGAGGCCCAGCGGCGGGCAGAGTCGGAATTTGACTCCCGCGAATTCCGCGTTCAGCTCGTCGCGGAATCGCTGCAGATCTCTCGTGACATGCGAACCGGCGCTCAGGAAGTAAGGCATAAGGAGCACTTCGGTTGCTCCGGCCGCGACGCAAAGTCGAGCCGCCACCGGGATCGAGGGGTCGGCGATTTCCAGATAGCTCGCCACGATGAAGCCGTAATCGCTGCGTTCGCGCAGGCGCGTTGCGACTTCTTCCAGGTCGGCGTTGGCCTCGTCACGCCGACTGCCGTGGGCGATCAACTGGATGGCAATCATGCTCAGCGTTTTCCGGCAGGGTCTTCGGCGGGCTTTTCACGACGTGCGGATTTCTCTGGTGTTCGACCGCGAGCGATGACTGTGTCGAGCCCTTCCACATGCGGCACGCCTGGCGGCGGTCTCTGTCCAAGCGACCGGCCGGGGTTCGACGAAATGCGCGGAACGGTTCCCGTCGGTCGAACGAATTTCGGTTGGGGAGGAACCGGCTCTGCCGGGGTCTCAGGTTTCGGCTCCGGTGCGACTGGCAACTCCGCGGCCGCGCCCGAGGAAACCGAAGCACCAGCCGATGAAGCGGACTGTGTCTCACCCTGTTTTTGCGGGATCTTGATCTTCATGCCGATTTGGAGTGAGTCGGGACTTTTCAGGATGTCCCGATTGGCCTCGAACAAATCGTTGAATCGGCGATGCGTGCCGAGATATTTCAATGAGAGACTGGAGAGTGTCTCTCCGGCTTCCAGTTCGTGAATTTTCACGGCACTGGTTGTCGCTTTCCGAATGGCTGAATTCGGTTTGGCTGAATTCGGTTTATCGATGGGTTTATCGATGGAGGGGGCAACGTTTGCCGGCGAATCGCCACTTCTGGCAACGGCCTCTTCCACTCCTCGAAGATCGCCAGACGGCGACGGAACCGGCGTCACAAGGTCGTGCGACGGCCCCCGCTCGCCAATTCGAATCGGCTGGGGAATCACGACGGGTTCTGTGGAATCGACGTCGGGAATTTCCGCGATCAGATCGGCAATGTTGATGTCGGGAACTTCGCCCATGTGAGACGGTACGGCTTGACGATCAGGCAGGTACGGAACCTGATCGCCCCGACGAATCCGATCGTCAATTTCTTCTGCGCTGGCCAGCTTCCGGTTGTCTTCTTTTTCGGTCGCTTCCGTGTCGTTTCGAAAGAAGAACGCACCCACGATCCCGACGAGCAGGATGCCCAGGGCCATTCCAACTTTTTTGTCTGGATGCATGGTGAGATTCCATCTTCACAATGAAGTGAGGAGCAAGCGGCGCAGAGCGTTTCCGTCCGAACAAACATGCCCCGTCTCCATCGTCAAGGCAGTGATCAATTACGGATTGAGGAAATTTTCCAACCCGGGCTGACTCACGTTATCGCCGAGTGGGTTTGTGTCGGTTGTGAGGAGGCTGCGAAATCCTCAGCCATTCCGCAGGCCGTATGGCAAGGAGAACTGGCAGAGTCAACCTGAGTGGTCCTGTCGAGAATCACCTGGTACTCGGCATTGAAGGCAGTGGGCTCGCGACACGGAGTGTCCTGCCGCTCCCGATTCTCTTAAACTGAGTGATTGCTGTTTGATTCCTCGTCGCCGGTCTCTGGAGTTGACGGATGCAGAGTTTTCAAGACCCACTCTCGCGACGCGATCTGCTTTCAAAAGCCGGGTGCGGCCTGGGAATGCTCGGGCTGGCTGGCCTCCTTCACGACGAGGGACTGCTTGAAGGAAACACGGCTCTGGCGGACAGCCTGGGAGAACGTTCTCTCCATCCGCTGGCCTCGCGTGACGGCCACTTTCCGGCGAAGGCGAAGCACGTAATCTGGCTCTTTATTAACGGAGGCCCCAGTCACGTCGACACGTGGGATTACAAGCCCGCTCTGGAAAAGTGGCACGACAAATCGATCCGTGAATTTGAACCGGAATTCCAGAACACGACTGGCTTTTTCAAGGACTCGGTTGGCAACCTGATGAAGTCGCCGTTCAAGTTCACACCGCGCGGAGAGTGTGGGAAGCCGGTCTCGGAAATCTTTCCGCACCTGGGTGAGCACGTCGACAAAATGGCGTTCATCCATTCCGGATTCACCGAATCGAACAACCACTCCCCTGCCCTTTATGCGATGAACAGTGGCATGCCTCGGATGGGGTTTCCCAGCGTCGGATCGTGGGTGACGTACGGACTGGGCAGCGAGAGCCAGGACCTGCCCGGCTACGTCGTGATGAGCGACCCGAAAGGGCGAGGCCTCCCGAAGGGCCACGCGTCCAACTGGAGCGCCGGCTATCTTCCTGGCGTTTATCAGGGAACTTATCTCAAGCCGACCGGGCAACCGATCGACAATCTCGTTCGGCCCGCAAACCTGACGAAGGAAGCACAGCGAAATCAGCTCGACTTTCTGAAGCAGTTGAACGGTCTGCACCAGAAATCGCGGGAAGCCGAGTCGCCACTCGCCGCGCGGATTGAAAGTTTTGAACTGGCCTGGCGGATGCAGATGTCAGCTCCGGAAGCACTCAATATTGCCTCCGAGCCGGAACACGTTCAGAAGCAGTACGGCATCGGCGATCCGAAGTGCGACCACTTCGCGAAGCAGTGTCTGTCCGCGCGGAGGCTTGTCGAACGTGGCGTGCGGTTCGTGCAGATTTACTCCGGCGGGATGGAGAATCAGCGGTCGTGGGACGGCCACTCGGACATTGCCGGCAACCATCGTCAGTTTGCCGGCGAGACGGAGCAGCCGATCGCCGGACTGCTGGCCGATCTCGAACAGCGAGGTTTACTCAACGAGACGCTCGTCATCTGGTGTGGCGAGTTTGGTCGACTGCCGATTGCCCAGAAGGGCGCCACTCCCGGCCGCGATCACAATCCACACTGCTACAGCGCGTGGCTGGCCGGTGGCGGTGTCAAAGGCGGCACAACGTACGGCGCTTCGGACGAGGTCGGCTTCCGGGCAGCGGAAGATCGAGTCCACCTGAACGACCTGCACGCGACGATTCTTCACTTGCTGGGGATCGACCACGAAAAGCTGACGTACAAGTACAACGGCCGCGAGTTCCGACTGACCGACGTGGCTGGCGAGGTCATCGACAGGATCATCAAGTGAATTTCTTTTGAGGTTTTGAGTCAGCGGAGCGGCGCAAGCCGCCCGTTCATGTCCAGGCTCGACCAGACGGCTCGCGCCGTTCCCCGACAAGCCGTGAGGAAACATCCATGAAGAAAACAACTCGGCTTTTTGTTGTCGGCCTGACCGCTCTTGCAATTGGCATTGGCGTCGGGAACCTCTTCAACCTATCGGCCGAGGCCGGTGATCCGAATTCGCTCAGCGAGGATGAAGAGAAAGCCGGATTCGAACTCGTCTTCAACGGAACAGACCTTTCCGGCTGGAAGCACGGTGGCAACTGGAAAGTCGAGGACGGTGCAGCCACTCGCGAAGGCAGCGGCGGCAACCTCACCTTCACAACGAAAAAGGTGCCGGACGATTTTGAGCTGCGGTTTCAGTGGAATGTCGGAAAAGGCAGCAACAGCGGCATCTACTATCGCCCGGGGCAATACGAGTACCAGATTCTCGACAACGATGTTCACATCGACGGGAAGAATCCGCGGACGAGTGCCGCGTCGGTCTACTTCTGCATGGCTCCTTCGAAAGACGTCACGAAGCCTGTCGGCGAGTGGAATGAAGGCCGGATCGTCTGCAAAGGCCGCGTCATCCAGCACTGGCTGAACGGCGAGAAGGTCATCGACTTTGACTACGCCGACAAAGAATGGGCCTTCAATGTGGACCTGCTGAAAAAACGCGGAGCCGACCTGGCCGCGCGAGGCGGATCACTGTATCTGCAGGACCATGGCGATCCGGTCTGGTATCGCGCAATCAAGCTGCGGGCGATTCCCCAGGATGAGGACATAGGCCACAAAACCGTCCAGCCGGCAAAGATCAGTGACGAAGTGCTGGAGGCTGAACGCAAGAAACTCGAAGGCATCGTCCAACGACGTGAGGACGCCCGAAAGAAGGCCGCGCAAGAGTAGGTCAGGCTGTGCCTGACGAAGTGATCCGAGGCAGAAATCTTTCAGCAACTCCGTCAGACGGAGCCTGACCTACGAAGAGTCGGTCGCTCGAAACAGCTTGGACTTTCTCAGCCCCAGCCGGTTCATCCAGTAGACCGCGAGAACTCCCAGCGTGCACAGGCCGTATTTCATGCTGCGGCTGAAGTTGATGCTGGAGGCTTCGTCGAAGTACCTCACCGGGACCGGAATGTCTCCGATTTTGAAGCCGAAATGCACCGCCTGCGCGAGGAACTGGCTGTCAAAAACGAAGTCCTCGGAATTGTCCATCCAGGGAATCGTCTCCAGAACTTCCCGCCGGTACGCTCGAAAGCCGCTGTGAAAGTCTCCGAGGTTCTGACCGAGCGCGACGTTTTCGACAGTCGTTAGAAACCGGTTTGCCAGGTATTTGTAAACCGGCATGCCGCCGTCGAGCGTCTCTTTACGAGTCCGAATTCGGCAGCCCATCACAAAATCGAGAATGCCCAACTGCATCGTCTTCACGGCGACGTCGATGACTCGGCTGTCGTACTGGTAGTCCGGGTGGACCATCACGACGTAGTCCGCTCCCCGTTCGAGCGCGTGCGTATAGCACGTTTTCTGGTTGCCGCCGTACCCACGGTTTTTTTCGTGAGGAACCACGGTGAGGCCCAGATGCCGAGCCAGTTCGACGGTGTTATCCGTGCTGCAGTCGTCGACGAGAATGATCTCGTCGACCGACCCGCGAGGAATGTCGGCGATCGTCTTTTCGAGAGTCGACGCCGCATTGTAGGCGGGCATGACGACGACGACTTTCGGTGATGTTTCCCCGTTGTCAGGCACACTGGCGAGCAGCGGATTGACTTCGCCGAGAACATCATCGGTGCGGACACCGTTCGCAGCCGATGTTGGGTTTTCGTCAGCCATCCTCAAATTCCTGGCAGTTTCGACTGGTCGGTTTGCAGTTCCAAGGTCATTCCGTTTGAGAAGCGCTCTCGATCGAACGACTTTCGCCCTGGCTTACGTTTTTCATGTTGCGCGTTTTCAAACCGCGTAGCGGTGGCATGCGATAGCAAACCTTAGGTATTCGGGAGTCCGAGCGTCTGAGCTGCGAAGCAGCGGCATGAGTCCAATGTGCAACCTCATGACGCCGCCTCGCGGCTCACCCCTACGCGCACCACGTTCCTGGGGTTTGCACCCCAGGCTATTGCATGACGTCGCTTCGCGACTCAAAACGCGGAACATCATTTTTCGCTTTGGGTCGTTTTCGGGCTCGCTCCTGATTCTGAAAACGGTTCGAGCCGAACTCTACCTCAATCTGACCGGCCTCCCCGTCGGAATCGATGACACTTCCCACCGCGGTTATCGATTGAATCGGCTACAACGCGTGGCCGGTCGTACCGACTGTCGGGCTGAGTCCGGTCAGAGTAAAGGGGCATTTGCGAACGGCACGAAGTGGCCAATGATCGAAGTGACTGTCGGACGAGAACACGACTTCACAGTATGTTTCCGCAGGAACCTGCATCGGAGACTGATTGTGAATTCGCTGGACAGAACCGCCGAAACCGCTCGTAGAGAGCGACGGCAATTCGCGCTGTGGTCGACTCTGCTTTGCGTCCTCGTCGGAATTGCCTACTGGCCCGTGCAGTCGTTTGACTTTGTGAACTGGGACGACACCTGGTATGTCTTAAGGAATCCGTATCTTGGGTCGTGGGAGCTTTCCAATCTCAAGGCGATCGCCACTGACGTCATCAATCGCAACTACGCTCCGCTGACAATTTTCGCGTACCTCGTTGAGCACACGTTCTTCGGACTTGAACCAGCGGGCTACCACATTTTCAACGTGTTTCTTCATGCCGTGAATTCGGTGCTGGTGTTCGTCCTCGTTTCGCAGGTCTCAAGAAACCGGGCGGCGGGATGGATGACAGCGGCGATGTTTGCGGTACATCCGGTGCAGATTGAGTCTGTCGCGTGGGTCTCGTCGATGAAGGGACTGCTTTGCGGGACGTTCATTCTCGCTCACCTGATCTGCCGGCTGCGGCCGGAGCGGACGCCTCGCCAGGACGTGTGGGGATTCGTGTTTTTTCTGCTGGCCCTGTTTTCCAAAGCGCTGACCATCGTCGTACCGGCAATCGTTCTGCTTTACGACATGCTGATCTGCAAGCGGAAATTCAAGGAAGCATTGGCCGGGCAGTTTGCAACCGGAATGCTTTCCGTCTGGCTGCTTGTGACGACGATGTCAGCTCAAGGCACGACGCTGGGCGGGATCCGAAGCCACTTGATCTTGAGCAAGCTGGAAATCCTCGGCGTCGATTCGATCATCCTCTGGCGCTATGTCGGCATGCTGCTTTGGCCGAGCGGACTCAGCGTCCTTTACAACCCGCCCGTTTCGGGCATCGCGGGTCAGGTGATCGTCGCCACTTTGGCGTGGGGTGTTTTCGGTGCGGTTGTCTGGAAGCTTCGGAGAGTTACGCCTCTGCTGGTTCTGGCCGCCGCCTCGTGGCTGATCCTGCTGCTGCCGGTGCTCAACCTGACTCCACTGACAACGCTGATGAATGACCGGTACCTCTACATGCCGGCCATTCCGTTTTTCGCTGCAGTCTCCTGCGGACTGTGTTTCCTGTGGAGAGAACTCCTTGCGTCAGGACCGGCGGTCAAACAGCAGACAACCTGGCTGCGAGGATGCCGCCTTCAACACGCCCGGGCAACGGTTCCGATCGCAGCCGTGATCGCGCTGCTAATCGCAACCCGACAACACCTGCCCGTGTGGGAGAACGACCGGGCATTGTGGGAACACACAATGACTCGCGTCCCGGAACTTCCGATTGTCCGCATTCAGTACGCGATGATGCTTCACCAGGCTGGTGAGGATCGTTCTGCCATTTCGGTCCTCGAAGAAACACTGGCTCGCTACAAACCGGATGCCATCGATCGAGAGCGAATCACCGCGAAGATTTCAGCCTGGCATCGCGAGGACGCGGACGCGGGTGGAACCCGGGAATGGATCGTTCGCGAGTCCTTGCTCCGGCCCGAACCTGACCAGCCTGCAAGGTAGATTCGTCCTCAGTCAACCGGCATTCCTCAGCCCGCTGAGTCGACGAAGCTGTCAGCATTGAGCTGCGCATCTGGCCTCGTCTTCGTACTGGCCGCGCTGGTGTGGTTCGGCCTGCGGCCACATTACGAGGGAATTACGACTTACGGAGGAAACACGGACGACGTTCGCTCGACGATGTTCGTCTCAGGAGCCTGCGTGCCGGGCGGCCCGTCGGCCGATCTGCTGTACTCCAACCGATTGATCGGACTCGGGCTCAGCCGGCTCTACTCGGCCAGGCCTGATGTGCCCTGGTACAGACTCTATCTGACCGGCTGCCATCTGCTCGCTCATTTCGCGATCTGCTTTGCGTGGTGCCGCGTAGCGCAAGACACGCGAACACGAATCGCCGTCGTCGCGTTTTGCGTCGGAATGGGGTCGTACTTCTGGGTAGCGCTGCAATTCACAACAACGTCGACACTGATGGCGCTGGCGGGTGTGTCGTTACTTGCGTCCGCCATTCTTGAAGAAGGTGGCAACGACTCGGAGAAAACAAAAGGGAGGCGAATCAGCACAATGGTTACGGGCTGGGGATTCGTCATCCTGTCCGGACTCATTCGCTGGCACGCCGTACTCCTGATGGGAGTTGTCTGTTTCCCGATTGGGATCGTCCTGGCAGTCAGCTGCTGGAAAACAGTGGCTGTGCGGAAACACTTGATCCTGGCCGCCGCAGCAATCGGCGTCATGATCGGACTACAGGCATGGTCGCAACGAGCCGTTGAATCTTCGCCCGAATGGAGCCGGTTCAAGGAATTCGAACGACCAATGGCCAGTCTGATTAACAACCGTTTCGCAAGCACTCGAATCATCATGGAGAACGACAAGAAGCTGTCGGGCGAGACGCAGCAGACGCTCGATTCTACAGGCTGGAGCCACAACGATGCCCGACTTTTCTATCGGTGGCTCTACTTTGACGAGACGGTTTATTCGCCTGCGTCGATCGGTCGAGTAAATGACCAGCTTCTGCCTGCATTTCCCGACTCGCACACCTGGCTGCTCACAACGTGGGGTATCGGCAGAGTGTTATTAACGGACAAGCTCATTCTGCTGGCGATGCTTCTGTCCGGCGCGGTGGCTGCCGCGGGATCGAATCGCGTTCGACTCGCAGTGATCGCCGTTTGGCTCGCAGCCATTCTGCTGACCACTGCGGTGTATTTACTCTTGAAGATGCCTCCGCACGTCCTTTACTCGATCACTTCCGGAGCGTTTTTTACAAGCCTGTCGATCTCAGTCTGCGGCCGACAAAACCGATCGCTTCCTCCGGACGGCGCAGCGGAGGAGAAGTCGGAATCCCGGTTACGGCAGATTCCCGGTGCGTTACTGATCGCCGCCTCCGTCTCGATGGCGGCTTTCCTGGTCTTCGGCCATTTCAAAGAGTCGCAATGTGGACTTGTCATACGTGACCGGTTCCTGCAATCGATGTCGCAGCTTAAGCGAGGGCCCGACCATATCTGCGTGTCCAATCCGCAGTTTCCGTTTGAGCGCGTCTCGCCGTTCGACACGATGAGCGACTGGCACGACCTCCAGTTCCTCTATACTGACGGCGACACTCGGTCCCCGCGCTACCATCAGTTTCTTCGTGAGAACGGTATCGATGACCTGATGGATGCTCTTTACAGAGACGACCGCGTGCGGCTGATCTGTCCCGAAAGCCGCCTGCCGTTACTGGTTGAGTTTCTGCGTGAGCATCGAGGTGTTGAGGTCGAATGGTCACTTGAGAGAAAGCTGCCGTACATTCCGATCTACCGCCTGACCGAGAAGCACAAAGAGGCAGAGTGAGTCCGTCGAGTCTCTCCTCTTGTCTCTCCCCATCGGCTTCCGCATACTTCCTGCTCGCGAGCCATCGAGCTCAGGGGAATCACGGAGACGGGCACGGAGTGGAATCATGCCGCGACTATTTCAGATCGCGATTGCTGTTCTCATCGGCCTCGCGTTTTGTGTTCAATCAGGCGAGCAAGTCCTCGCTCAGACAATGGTCACAACATCGACGCCTCTGCAGGCCAACAGCGAGAGCTTTTTCGAATCCAGCGGCATCGGCTGGTCCGTCCGCCGGCCGGGATTCTTTGCCACCTTCAATAACGGCGGGCCGATTCCGCCACCGTTCGGCGGCTTCAATCCGAATGCCGGGATTCAGTCCGGATTTCAGATTCGAAACGGGCCCTGGACCGGAAACTTCAATTTCAATTTCGCTCAGGGAACATCACGGTTCAGCTCAACAACTGCTCCAGTGCTGACGTCTCTTCAAGGTCAGCCCGCTTCCTTCTTCAGCGGGACGCAACGGCCGTTCGTTCTTGGCCTGACACCGATCGTTCCTGGAGGCGGCTTCGGACAGTTCTCGATTCCGTCCGGCGCGGCCTTCCACCCGGGCAACGGGATGAGTCCGGTCCAGCAGGCGATCGCCAACGGGTTCCGGCCGACGGATCTCGGGCGTCAGAAACCAGACGAACAGCGTGAACCGCCGAGAACCGCGACGAATGCCGATCGGTCCAACCTGGCCCTCACTTTCTTCGGGGTTGCGCCGAGCGGAAGTCAGCCAGTCTCGGAAGAAGCAGCTCATCAATCGACGTCGCCAGTGGCTCAATCACAATCGGAGCCAGTTCAGGAGCAGCCGACACGACGTGCGCAGATTGCTCCGCCGCAAACTCTGAATGAAGAGCTGGCTGACCTCTACTTCCGAAAAGGCATGACGGCGAATTCGAGCGGCGATTTGAACGACGCCGAATTCTACTTTCGGAAGTCGCTCGGCAAGGCCTCCGGTACCCGTCAACAGCGAGCGCAGAAGCAGCTGAACGCTCTCCGACCGTAAAAAGTGGTCGCGGCTCCGCGCAAGCCCACCGAATTTCGGCTCCCGATCCTGCGTTACCGCTCCCGATACTGCGGCCAGTATTGCATGCTGAACCGCCAGTCGCGGAAGTCGAGGTCTTCGTCCATCTCGATATTCGTGACGCAATGTTGAACTGCACTTGGGAAGAGCACCATCCTGCGCGGGACGAATGCGATTTTGGTGACCTCGTCCGGCGACCAGTGGATTTCGAAATCGCCACCACGAAATTTGCGTGGCTCGGTGGACAACATCACGTTCGCGGTCAAGAAGCACGGCGGCAAATCGATGTGCTTTTTGTAGTAGTGCCCGTTGCCGTACGCCGCCAGGTGAGTCTGATCGAAGTTTGATCGAAGAAGCAGATAGCTGAACAGCATATCTCCGGATTCGCGAAACGCTGTGACCAGAGGCTTCGAGAAAAACAGTCGGTTGAGATTGCTGAGGATGGCCGACTTGTCTCGCTCCTGGAGGTAGACCGAATCGATGAAGCAGTCGAAGTTCTTCTTATGATCGCTTTAAATTCCTTGACGAACTTGCCCTGCTTCTGAATCCGCATCCGGCCAGGTTTCATCGTTGAGCGAAGCCGAACGACTTCGTCAATCATTTCCTCAGCCAGATCCTTCGGCAGGAAGTCATCAACAATGAAGTATTTCAGCGGGGCGTCGGTTACCAGCTGAATCTGCATCCGGCCTCCAGTCGTTTTCAAATCTGTGAATCTGTGAAGTTGTCTGCCTGACGAAAGCCGTTGGCGAGCGGACTGAGTCTTATGTTGTCTCCGCTTTGAGCATCAGCTCCACAGCCTCGCGGCCGGTCATGCCGACGGAAATGCCAAACCCCTCGGCTTTCGGCGTGCAGCCTACAATCTTTGCCTCAAATAAATCCTCTGGTTCGACCAGAGGGTTTGCCGGAGTGCCTTTGGCAATTGCGATCGCCTGATCGAATTCTGCGGGCGTCACCAGGTCGTAGATTCCACATCCGACAATGCCGGCCTCGGTCAGGATTGAGCAGTACTGCCCCTTATTCCAGCGATTGCTGATGCCGATGGCCGTCCCGTTTTCGAACGTCAATTCACGACTGCTGGAACGAGGGAGCCTGTCACTCATTGTTTTTTCCTCGGCAGAATGTTCGCCCGGGATCGGTCGGAAGCGGCTGGGCGGGTCAGTATACTCGCCGCTTCTGATCGAGTATCACGGAAAGGAACTCATGATTCACGTCATCGCGGAAATCCAGATTGCCGACGGGAAGCTGGCCGATTTTCTCACCGAGTTTCACGCCCTCGTCCCGGCCGTTCACGCCGAAGCTGGTTGCATCGAGTACGGCCCGAACATCGATGTCGACGCGGGACTGCCCCGGCAGGTCACTCATCGCCCGTGTGTTGTAACCGTCGTCGAAAAGTGGGAGAGCCTTGAACATCTCAACGCGCACCTGGTCGCGCCTCACATGCTTGTGTATCGCGAGAAAGTCAAGGACCTGGTTCTCGGCGCGGAACTGCGAATTCTGACACCGGCGTAGAAATCTCTTTTCATGCCAGCAACGCCAACTGAGAAGCACCATGAGCGACGCGTTTGATCCTTACCACAAGTGGCTGGCAATCCCGCCGCAGCATCAGCCGCCTCACCATTACCGGCTGCTTGGAATCGCCGAGTTCGAAGCCGATGCCGACGTCATCGACGCGGCGGCCAACCAGCGAATGTCTTACCTCCAGGACATGGCCGCCGGTCCTCATATGGCGGAATCTCAAAAGCTGCTGAATGAGATCGCGGCGGCTCGGCGATGCCTGCTCAATGCGGCGGCCAAGTCGGCCTACGATACGGACCTGAAAACACGGCTTCAGCCTGCCGCTGCGGCAACACTTGCGGATCAGCCACCGTCGCAGCCAGCGGAGCCACCGTCGCAGCCACAATCCGAACCGACATCAAGGCTGCCGTCATTTGCGGTCATCTCAGCCGCTTCGCTCGGCATCCTGTCGATCATTGTTGCGATCGTGCTGGTCTCGGGATTTTTCGGGGGGGAAGAGCCTGAGGAAAAGAAGGCAGACGTCGCGAGCCTCAAAGTGAAATGGAAGCTCGACGAACGCGACGGAGCGCACGTCATGATCGACTCGCAAGTGATCGCGAATGGGTCAGCAAACCTGCCGACGTCCGAAGACGTCACATTCGACCTGGACCCCGGCGACCACAGAATTGTCTTCGAGCGAACCGGTCACAGGCCGATCCAGTTCCGCTACCGGTTCCTTCCGGGTGAGTCGAAGAACCTGGAACTGCGCTGGCGGAAACGCTGAACATCGCAGCCGCTACATCGCCGCAACCGCTTCGGCAAACATCGGCAGCCGCTCGACCTCCGTCCGGAGTTGCGCAATCTGCTCAGCGGTCACTGGCCTGACCGGAGCCCGCACGGGACCGCAGTCGATGCCGAGAAAGCTCATGATGGCCTTTGCGGCCGGCAGGAAATCGTAGCGCTGGCAGACGCGAATCAGTTCGACGGCCTCACGCTGACCGCGCCGGGCGGCGGGCAGGTCACCCGCGTGAAACGCCCCGATCATCTTCTGGTAGTGCGGCGCTGCGAAGTTGTAGGTCGTCCCAACGGCTCCCGGGCAGCCGAACATCACGCCGGCCAGCATGATCTCGTCGCAGCCAAACAGGATGTCAAACTGACCGTCGTTAAAAGTCAGACACTCCTGCAGCGCGACCAGGTCAGCGTTCGTAAATTTGAGCCCTTTCAGATTCGGAATTTTCTCGGCCGCCTTCTCCAGAAACTCCGGCATCGAAAGCCGCACATTTGTGATGACCGGAATGTCATAGAGGTAAAACGGCAGGTCGGGAGCAGCCTCGGCCACAGGACGGCAACACTCGATGAGGTCGTCGACAGAACCGGGCTTCAGGAAACTCGGGGCGAGCGTCGCGACCGCATCGGCTCCCGTTTTCTGAGCATGACGCGCCATCTCACACGCATCGGCAATGCAGTTGTGTCCGACTTGAATAATGACTGTCATGTCGGTTGCCCGGCAAACTTCGGTCCATCGCCCGGCCAGATTCAGCCGCTCCTGCACGGTGAGCGACTGACTTTCGCCCGTCGTCCCGGCGACGAAAACACCCGCAATCCCGTTTCGATCAAAGTGTTCCGCCTGCTGTTGAACACAGGCCAGATTCAAACTGCCGTCGGCATGAAACGGAGTGTGAGGCGGGGCGATCAGATCAAAAGTGGTTGGCATGTCTGTCCCAGGTGGAATCGGAGTTGCGGGGTGAATCTGCTCCGCGGGAAGTCTACACGCTGTGATCGCTCGCGACAGTTTTCGTCACCTCTGCGGGACAGCTCGCCCGAAGGTCTGACACGTCGCGAGGGTTGCATCAGTCCTGCGGCCGCCGAGTCAGGCCTCTCGACAACGGCCTGAGTGGACACGCGAGGCTGCGGTTCCGAAACTCACGTTTGCAAACAGCGATCCAGTCAGCCTGCCCGAGTCACTCGAGTGGCTCTGGCGGGTTGCTGACAGGTGAGTTCGTCGGCTCAGGGACAGCGTTTCCGACCACAGAAGAACCAACACACAACTTCTTTGAATCAAAGGACGCGTCATGGCAACTGAAGTCACAGACCAATTCTTTTCCCTGTACAGAAGATAAAGACTTCGACTTTCCAGACAGTAACAAACACATGGATGTCCCGGTGTTGAGCTACCGCTGGTCCCGCAACGCGACGATCGCCAGTTGCTCTATCGCGAGAAGCTCGTCGATGCTGGAGAACAGGCAATGCGAGCGATGGGCCTGAAGCGGGTCGACAAAAGCGGACACCACTTGCGAGGTGATACTGAGACTGGTCAACGTGTCAAGATGACGGCGATCAAGGGCGCGCGGGGAAGCATGTTTTTGTTAATGACCGCTGGCATGCCAGGCACACGCGAGAAGGCAAAGCAAATCACTTCTCAATTGGCGACGCAGATTGAAACACTGGCTCGTGAACAGAGCGACGAAGCGTGACTGAACGCAAGCCGATCCGCGTCTTTCTGCAGGACGGAGAAAACGACCTCGATCATCAGCATGGAGGCTGGTCGCTGGCGACTCTTGAGATGAACGCCGCTCTGAAGTTTACGCGGCACGACGACAAATTCGGCGGCGGCGAGGGAGCTCACAACGGCATCCACGGAGAGCGCTCCTGCCCGAACCGCTCGAATACCTGTGGCGGGCTGAGGACACAACAAGGTAAGACGGGCAGGAGTGCCCGTCCTGCTCAGGTCTCTCGACAATCAAGACTTCCATACCGAGCTGGATTGACCCATGAAACAACTCCCGATCTTCCTTGCCACGTTCCTCAGCCTGACGGCGACTCTGAATCTCACCGCCCAGGAACAGCGACAGTCGAGCCGCCGCGGATTCCCGGTCCGAATCACCGAGACCGACGACGGACACGTCATCCCGATCGTCAGCGGGCGGTTCGGCGGGTGGCCGTTCAAACTGACGCACGAAACTCACCCCGATGTGATTCCGGAAGGCTGCTCGGTCGAGCGAATGACGCTGCACGGCGGCAAGTCGGAGGGCGTCGAGCTGGTTCGAATTAACAACGGCACACTCGCCATCACAGTCATTCCAACGCGGGGAATGAGTGTCCTGGAGATCGTTCACGCAGACGTGCGACTCGGCTGGGACTCACCCGTCAAAGACCCGGTGCATCCGTCGTTCGTAAATCTGGAAAGCCGCGGTGGGCTCGGCTGGCTGGAGGGTTTTAACGAATGGATGGTCCGCTGCGGCCTCGAATATGCCGGGCATCCGGGGGTCGACAAGTTCATCAACAATACAGGCGACGAAGCCGAGATGACGCTCACTGTTCACGGCAAGATCGGCAACATCCCAGCCTCAACGGCGAGCGTCGTGATCGACAAGAAAGCTCCACACCGCATTCGTGTTCGCGGCACAGTTCACGAGCGAATGTTCTACGGCCCGAAACTGCAGCTCGACGCGGAAATCTCCACCGAGCCCGGTGCGACAACGTTCCGCATCGACGATGCGATCACGAATCACGGCGCGTTCGATCAGGAATTTCAGATCATTTACCACGGCAACTACGGTTCGTCGATTCTTGAAAAAGGAGCGACGATTCACACGGCCACAAAGTCCGTCGCCCCGATGAACGATCACGCCGCGAAGGCTGTCTCAACCTGGCAGACCTATGCCGGCCCGACGAAAGGCTTCATCGAAGAGGTCTTCCTGTTCGAGCCGATTGCCGATGACTCGGGGCACGCGACGGCCGTGCTCAGCAAGAAAACCGGAGACCTCGCGACTTCCGTCCGCTGGTCAACCAAAGAACTGCCTTACCTGACTGTCTGGAAAAACACAGCCGACAAACGAGACGGCTATGTGACCGGCATCGAACCCGCAACCGGTTACCCGTTCAATCGGAGCGTCGAACGAAAAGCGGGCCGAGTTCCGAAACTGGCTCCCGGAGCGACCCGCAAGTTCGGCCTGGAGTTTGGAATCCTCTCCGGCAAAGCGGCTGTTGCGACTGCGATCTCAAAGGTCGACGCGCTGATGAAATCGAAACCGGTCCTCCGCGAAGCCCCACCGAAAGTTGAGTAGCACATGCCGAATCTGAACAGCGTCGTTGAGCTTCTCAGTCAGCTCGTTCAAATCCCCTCGGTCAACCCGATGGGCCGAGACCTGAGCGGGCCGGAGTTCTATGAAGGACGCGTGACAAAGTACCTGCTGGAATTCTTCGCGGCGCTCGGTGTGCCGCATGAGGAAATCGAAGTGGTGCCCGGCCGCTCCTCGAACGTGATCGCAAGGCTGGATTCATCGGGAGGGGCAACTCAGACGATCCTCATGGACGCTCATACCGATACGGTGCCGGTCGATGGGATGACCATTCCGCCGTTCGGTGGCGAGATCCGGGACGGCCGCGTCTGGGGGCGAGGCAGTTGCGACGTGAAAGGCGGTCTCGCCGCAATGCTGTGGGCGTTCAAGCGGCTGTCGGAAGAGCGGCCCGCCGGAATGCCCAACGTCGTCATGTCCTGTACCTGTGACGAAGAGGCGACGACGCTGGGCATCAACGATCTGGTTCGGTGCTGGGCCGACGGCCGGTCGAAGTTGATCACGACGCCGCCGACCGGAGCGATCATTGCCGAGCCGACCGAACTCGATGTCGTGGTCGCTCATCGAGGCGCGGTCCGTTTCAAAATCCGGACGGCCGGACGGGCGTGCCACAGCTCAGACCCGACGCAGGGGCTCAACGCGATTTACCGGATGGCTCACGTCGTGACGGCTCTTGAGGAATACGCTCCGAAACTGTCCGCCTCACGCGACCCGCATCCGCTGGTCGGTCCGCCGACTCTCAGCGTCGGCATGATCTACGGCGGAGCCAGTGTCAACGTCGTGCCGGACGACTGTGCCATCGAAATCGACCGGCGACTCATCCCGGGTGACGATGCCGAAGAAGCCGTCTCGGACATCCGGAAGTTTCTCACCGAGCGGCTCGACTTTGATTTCGAATTCGAGCCTCCGTGGCTCAGCAGCCCGACACTCGACGACAGCGACAACGGCTGGCTGGCCACAGCACTGCTGGCTCACATTGAGCCCGTCGCGGGCACTCACAAGACGCTCGGCGTGCCGTACGGAACTCACGCGTCACGGACCTGCGCGTCTGGCATCCCGTCCGTCGTATTTGGACCGGGCTCGATCGAGCAGGCTCACACGAAGGACGAGTGGATTGAGATCGACCAGCTTGAAAAGGCGAGCGAGGTCTATTTTCGGTTCTGCTCGAATCCTCTTGCCAATTCGATTCAGGAATAAGGAAGGCAGAAACGCAGGAAGCGGACGACCATGTTTCGGCGTTTGCTGTTTCGGGACGGGCCGGAAATAAGACCGGCATTAGCCGCTGAGCGTTAGCTCACGGTTCACGAAAAACCGGACGCTAACGCGTGCCGGCTGATTCCATTGCCGGTTTAATTTCCGGGCCGTGCCTTAAGCCGGATTTCTCGATTGCCGGAGCTTCGCTGCGCTTGATCCTGCCTACTTCTTCTGCTCGGAACCGCGTGACGACCTGAGACAGGAACGCGCGTTTCGATGATGCGTCGTTGCCCGAAGACGTCGCGAAGCGGTTTGCGGTTTTGAACGATTCCGTTCATCATGGCTCGATCCGCCAGCAAACAGTTTTCTGCAAGGCGGCAACTGGCTCGAGATGGTGGATGGTCGTGATAGGGCAGACGATCTCACACTACCAGGTAATCCGAGAACTCGGCGCTGGCGGAATGGGCATTGTTTACGAGGCGCAGGATGTGCGTCTTCGCCGTTCCGTTGCGATGAAGTTTCTGCCGGAAGACTGCGCCCGCGACGAACTCGCACGCAGTCGATTTGAGCGGGAAGCGCAGACCGCCTCCGCTCTCGACCACCCGGGCATCTGCCGTATCTTCGACATCGGCGAGCACGACGGGCAGCCGTACATCGTGATGGAGCTGCTCACCGGCAAGACGCTCAAGCAGACGATCGGCACGCGACCACTCGACCTGCCGACGTTTTATTCGCTGGCCGTCGACATCGTAGACGCTCTCGACGCGGCCCACTCGATCGGCATCATTCATCGAGATCTCAAACCGGCCAATGTTTTTGTCGATACGCGAGGTCACGCGCGCATCCTCGACTTCGGGCTCGCCAAACTGGTCCGGGACCGGCAACTCGAACCGGGAGACTGGCACGCGCCGACGGCTGAGTACGCCGAGGAAGCCCACACCGCGACGGGGACGGTTCTGGGCACGATGAAGTACATGTCTCCCGAGCAGGCACGCGGGGAGGAAGTGGATTCCCGCAGTGACCTGTTTTCGCTGGGAGTTCTGTTCTTTGAGATGGCGACCGGCCGGACTCCGTTTGGTGGCCGCACTCTCGCCGTGACGTTCGACGAGATCCTCAACCTGACGCCGGACTCCGTGTCGAAGCTGAATGTCAGGATCCCCCCCGGACTGGACGCGCTGATTGCGCGGCTTCTGCAGAAATCCCCCGATGACCGGTACCCGACGGCAGCGGAACTGCTGGTCGATCTGCGAGCGCTCGAAGCTGGCACTGCCAACTCCACTGGCAAACGGACGCCGGATCGGCGCCGGCTGGCGAGCAGCCCTCCGATGAAACGACTTCGTTTTCGTCCCGCCAGCTGGACACGCAGCACGATGCCACTCCGTCTCTGGCCGTGCTCCCGTTTGTGAATCTCAGCGGAAATCCGGACAACGACTACTTCGGTGACGGCCTCGCCGAGGAACTCATCACGACCTTCATGAAAGTGAACGGTCTGCGCGTCGCGGCTCGGACCAGCACGTTTCAGTTCAAAGGACAGTCACTCGACGTTCGGGAAATCGGACGTCAACTGGGAGTCGCGTCGGTCCTGGAAGGCAGCTTCCGGATCGCCGGCGAGCGGCTGCGCGTCACGGCCAGTTTCATCAACGTGGCCGACGGTTATCAGACGTGGTCCGAGCGGTTTGATCGGACGATGGACGACATCTTCGCGGTGCAGGATGAGATTGCCCGGACGATTGTCGGAGCCCTGGAACTGACGATCGGAGGTCAGTCGCAAAGCCGGATCGTCAAGCAGCCGACTCGAAACGTCGAAGCCTACAATCACTATCTGCGAGGTCGGTTCCACTGGAAAAAACGCACGCCGGATGCGATTCGCCAGGCGGTCGAATGTTTCCGGGAATCCCTCGAACTCGACCCGAACTGTGCGCCGGCTCACGCGGGACTGGCCGACTGCTACGCGATGCTCGGTGTGTACGCGGTGATGCCACGGCGGATCGTCATGCCGCAGGCAGAGGCCGCTGCAAAGCGAGCGCTGGAAATCGACGGATCGCTCGTCGAGGCACACGCAGCGCTGGGCCTCGTCGCGGCGATTCACGATTTCGAGTGGGACACCGCACGGTCACACTTCGAACGGGCGATCGAGTTCGCGCCGGATCATGCCACGGCGCGTTACTGGTTTGCCATGTTTGTACTGCTCTCTCAAGGTCAGTTTGACGAGGCGCTGGGCCAGGTCGAATGGGCCGCGCAGTTCGATCCCGTCAACCCGGCAATTCCCGCCACGGCCGGGCTGATTCATTTGATGAGGAAGGACTACGAACAGGCGCAGGTGTCGCTCGGCACGGCCCTCCAACTCGAACCAGGCCATCCGCTGAGCAATATCATTCTCGGCTGGGTGCTCGGATCGGCTGGCGATTTTGACGGGGCAAACTCAGCGTTCGAGAACGCGAAACCCATGCGGGTCGTCGCTCGCGGCGGGCAGGCCTGGGTGGCGGCCCTGGCAGGCGACGAAGCGAAGGCGCAGGAGATTCTCGATGAGCTCCGTGAAATGTCTGCGAAGGGGAACTCTCAGGCGGACTTCGAAATGGCGCGAGCAGAAATCGCGCTGGGCCGAATTGACTCGGCGTTCGCACGGCTTGAGCGAACACTTGAGGAGCGAGGCGGGACTCTGTTCTGGCTGAACGTGAACCCGTTGTTCGAGCCGCTTCGCGCCGACCCGCGCTATGACGATCTGAAACGCCGCCTGAATCTTTGAGCCCATCACCGCCCTGGACGTCACGGAGCTGTCGTCCTTCTGGCGAGGGTGATCCACTGGTCGCGCGGAGCAATCGGGATAACCGGCAAGGTCCGTACGCGAAATCCGCACAATCGGCATTCTCCACGCGAGAGCCGTTCTGCCTGTGCCGATTGTATCGAGAGAGCTCGATGTCCGGGTTCGCTGGAATCCCGCGGTCGCGACGGCTGTGGTGGCACGTGTCAGGAATCGTCCTCAGAAATGACTGGGCCGGGAAACATGCGATATCTTCAAAACAGCCGCCTCGCGGCAAAGTGTGGTTTGGCAAAGTGTGGTTTATTGCGACTTCTGTTCGCACTTCTGCTCCTGGCCGGATCGCACGTCACTGTGCAGGCTCAGGGCATTTAGTTCCCCACTTCGGGACCGGTCAATCGCTCGATGGGCGGTGCCTCAACCGCGGCTCCGATCGATGCGGTGGGAGCACTCTACTGGAATCCGGCGACGATCAGCGGTCTCAAGGAATCCGAACTTGGCTTCGGCAATGACATGCTGTTTGTCGATCTGGACCTCGGTTCGTCGGTCACGGGAGTCGGCAGTGGATCGTCCGAATCCGACAGCTCGGTTACTCCGATTCCGTCCATCGGCTGGGTTCAGAAACTGAATGAAACAACAACGATGGGTCTGGGACTGGGCGCTGTCGCGGGGTTCTCCACGAACTTTCCGGCGAGCATGACGAGTCCGATTCAGGCTCCGCAGACGCTCGGCGGTTTCGGCCGGATCGCCAGTTCCGCTGAGTTCCTGCAGGTGACGCCGGTTCTTTCATTGCAGTTGACCGAGTGCCTGGCAGTGGCCGTGGGGCCTGTCGTGACTCTCGGAAAGCTTCAGGTGGACCCGTTCGTTTTCGCGGCACCGGACAACGCCGATGGAGTTGGCGGAGCGACGTATCCGATCGGCATGGGCAGTCGCTACCACTTCGGCATCGGAGCTCAGGCCGGCCTGTACTACACCGGTCTGCAGGACATCACTCTGGGAGCTTCCATCAAGAGCACGCAGTACATGGAGCAGTTTCGGTTTCAGTCTCAGGACGAGCTTGGTTTTCAGCGGTACCTGAAGTTTGACCTGGACCTGCCGATGATCATCTCGCTGGGAGCGGCGTATCACGGGTTTGAGAATACGGTCCTTGCTCTCGACGTTCGCTACTTCGATTACAAAAACACGCAGGGCTTCGGCGATGCCGGCTTCGCGGCCGACGGGTCACTCAAGGGGCTCAGCTGGCGGAACGTTTATTCGATCGCGGTCGGAGGCCGGAAGCGGCTGTGTGAGAATCTGACAGTCGGCGGCGGCTACCAGTACAACCCGAGCCCGATTCGCGATTCCGACACGGGCGTCAACGTGGCTTCGCCCCTCTTTCAGCAGCACACACTCCACACCGGAGCGACGATCCACCTGACTCCGAAAGTCGACGTGAGCATGGCCTACACCTACATCGTCGACGCGGAAATCACAGGCCCGATCATCACGGCCGCCGGCAACATACCGGCCTCGTCAGTAACCAGCAGCCTGGCCGCTCACCTGGTTTCCATGGGCGTTTCCGTGCGATATTGATCGCCCATCCGCAGGCCTGCCGTTCTGAACCGGCTGGTTTCGCAGGCTGCAGTCCCGGAAAACCGGTCTGGGACTCGCCGGAAATCCGACCGAAAAACTTGATCTTCAAACAACACCGATTCAGACTGAAGAGGAATTTCCCCCCCGTACCTGGCGACACTTTTGTCGCATGAAACCCTGTTGGGCGATCGCTGCATTGAAGAAGCTCATAACGGTTTATCGGGTTCTGCGCGATTCAGCCTACGCGAAGTTGCCATCGTGGCCGAACAACTCGGCGTGCCCCCTCAAGAGCTCTCGCAGGAAACTTCCTTCTTCACTGATCTCGGAGCTGACTCTCTGGACTTCGTCGAGCTCATCATGGAGCTGGAGGAAGAATTCGATCTGCCAGGACCGCCGCTAACGTAGAACATCCGCTGAGCCGCTGCGCGATCGCCTCCCAGGCTACCTGACATGCGCCCCATCAGGCGGTTCGGCCGGCGATTGACGGAAACAGAAGTCACGTCGCCCCGGGGTTGGACGCGCGCAGAAAAACGGCCGGGGTCGCGGTGCGAACCCGGCCGGTTGTTTCTGATGATTGATCAGCGAGGGGCGGCAGGCGCGCCTCGCTTGATGTCCGCCTCAATTTCGCTTGGGCAGCGCGACGGCATACAGCATCGTGACCGTGCCGATCGACATCAGGCTGAACGCGGCCCACTCGGGCGGGTTGAAGACCTGACGGTTGTTTGCATCTTTGCTCATGAAGAGGCCGCGGAATTCGTCGTCACGTTGTTCTTCTTTGGGGTCCTCTTTGATCGTCAGCACCACCTCGTCGACCATCAGGAACGATCCGCCCCAGAGTGCGACGAATAAGCCACCGGCGAAGAAAAGTGATCTTACCATTGTTTTGCCTCTCGCTGTCGTGATTCGCTGTTGAAGGTGTTTCCCAGGTACAGCCTGGCCCACTGAGACTGGCGACTGTCCCGTCCGCGAAAGTCACGCGGGCTGGTCACACGTCATTTCAATATCGGGCGAAAATGTCCGTTCGTCCGGATTCGTTTCCCGTCCCGGCCAGGTCCGCGGCGAGTCGCGTACAGAACAGCAGTCGCATCCGTTCTGCCGAGGATTCAGGTTCCTCACATCGACTTCGTTGTCGCAGCAGATCCGGCTGGGTAAGAGAGAGAAACCTGAGCGGTCAGAGGGACTTCCCTCCCGCCGAGCCTCACTCGCCCGAAACTCGTCGCGCGAGCGGAGGCGAAAGGCGATCGACGTTCGGTGTTCCTGACGCTACGCATGTCTCGCCCCTGTGGCTTAACCGGAGGCCGTCAGAACTCCGACCATCAGGTCGTAAATCGCGTGGCAGCCGACCGTGATGCCGAAGCCTCTCACCAGAAAGACCGACGCGAAGAAGCAGCCGGCCGTCGTGCGGAACGTAAAACTGAACAGCGAAAACGCCTCACCCGCACCGCCAATGTAGTGAGCCACCGAAAACGTGAGGCTCGTCACAAAGACGGCCAGGAACGCTGACCAGCCGTCGGGCATCCGCAGGACGCGTTGGAAAAACACCAGACACAGCGGCAGGAGCATCAGCCGGAACATGACCTCTTCGTACACGCCGGCCCCGATGTAGCTGATCATCCGGCCGCCGAAATTCGCGGGGATTGACAGCAGCCGCTCGCCCGGCGAGCCGTCTCGGATGCTGACTTCACTGGGGAACCAGCACTGAAACGCCATGTCCTGAAGCTGAGCCACAAACAGCAGGCACACCGCCAGGATCATGCTTTCTGCAAACATTCCGACCAGCGTCTCGCGCGACAGCCGCCACGGATATTCCCCGTATCGATGCCAGATGAGCAGCCCGCCGATGATCAGCCCCGGCAGCAGAAACGCCTCCACGCCGAGCGACACCAGGCCGCTGCGGAGCCAGTAGTCCGCCCCGTTCCGAACGGACAGCGGCTCGTCCCCGCCAAACCACAGCACACCGACTTCGTACACGATGAGCAGCGGGATGAGAAAGACCAGGCACGCCAGCGGCTCGCGAGCCTGCTTCCAGTACGGCACCGGAAGATCGGCCTCGACCGCTGTGTCGAGTTCATCGTCAAATTTGTCGAGGACCAGCTCGGGCATCGGACTGACGGGCGGGATGAAAATTCGATCCGCGCGCAGAGACACGGCGGCTTCCAATCAACCCTTATCGGCGCTCGACGTCACCACCTTGCGGGAAAGTCGCTCCTCGCGCGAAACCCGCCGGCATTTGCGCGGGCCGTCCGGAATGCAGCAGGTGCAACGCCTGAGGCGTGGACCAAGCGCAGCGCCGTTCCGGCAATTCAAACGGCTCATGACAGCAAGGTTGCCGGAGCGGCGCTGCGCTTGGTCCTGCCTACTGAAAAACTCACTACGCCGTCGTGGTGAGACTTCGTTCGGGCTCCGCTTGACAGGAAGGCGGGTTGGCGGAGTAACCTCGCTGGAATGTCCAGCTCAGCCCCGAACCTCGCCAGCGAAAAGCCAACGTCGCGTTTGACTGTCGGCCTTGCGCTGGCCTGGCTGGTTGTTTTCTGTGCGGTCTTTTTTCAGCTCGATCTGCCAAATCACCCGACCGTCAATCGGCTGGACGTCTGGGAGGAGCTGCCGTTTCTGTTTCTCAATATGGTGACCCAGCATCCGGACGCTCCGGAAACCAGCTGGGCGAATCTTCCCCAGCGATTTCCATTTCTGCTGGCTGCCGGAGCGGCTCTGTTCGGAGCGTGGGGGCTCGGTCAGCTTTTGTTGAGGTTGATCCGAGTGCCGCTCGGCGCGCGATCGCTCGAGCGATTTGTTCTCGGTTGTGGAGTCGGGCTTTCGGGGCTGTCGCTGCTCGTCCTGGGCCTGGGCCTGCTGGCGCAGTCCGTGCCGGGAGCCATGTCCAGGCCGGTCCTGCTGAGCCTCATCCTTTTGTTCGGCCTTGCCGCGTCCGCACTCGCCCTTCGAGACCGGCGACGATCGAGCCAGCCGGACAGCGCAGGATCACTGCCGAAGAAACCGCAGCAGAAATCGAAGCAGAAGTCTGGCCGGACAAAAGGCGATGTGCAAAAAGGCGTCCTCGCTGGCGGGCAGATGTCTTACGAGCAGCTTGGAAAAATCGCGGCGGGAACAGTGATCGTGCTGTTCGTTGTCGCGATGGCTCTCGGCTCAATGCTGCCGTCAAGCGACTTCGACGTGAAGGAGTACCACCTCGGAGGCCCGAAGGAACATTATCAGAATTGCTATGTGTCGTTCCTGCCGCACAACGTTTACACAAGCTTTCCGTTTCTCACCGAGATGCTGTCGCTGCTCGGCATGATTCTGTGCGGCGACTGGTACGAAGGAGCGCTCGCCGGCAAGCTGATTCTTGCCTCGTTCGCACCACTCACGAGCCTTGCGGTGTTCGCGCTGGCTCGACGCTGGTTCGGTGAGCTCGCTGGCTGGAGTGCGGCGCTGATCCACATTTCCACTCCGTGGACTTATCGAATTTCGATCATCGCGTACGCGGAAGGTGGCCTGACTTTTTACCTGTTTGCTACCTTGCTGGCGGTCATCCTGACGCTCGACGCGTTTCGCCGCTCACCCGAATCGTCGATCGACGATGCTCCGGTCGACGAGCATCCGGGAGGCCCGTGCCCGTGCATGGTTGTTCTGTCCGGTTTCCTCGCCGGCAGCGCGATGGCGTGCAAATATCCGGGAGTCCTGCAGGTCGTCATTCCGCTGGGGCTGGCGCTGCTGTGGCTTGTTTTTCAATCCACAAAACACGCGGACGGTTTTCAGAGGACGCTCGTGATCACCGGGCTGCTTTACTCTGCGGGAGTCGTCTTGGCCATCGGCCCCTGGCTACTGAAAAACCTGTGTGAGGCCGGCAACCCCGTGTACCCGCTTCTGCAGAGCGTTTTTCACGGGATCGACTGGACGCCGACACTCGAAGCGAACTGGAAGCGAGGCCACAGTCCGGACGGGCACGATCCGGCCGACCTCTTCGTCAAGCTGTTCGACGTGACCTTCAAAAGCGACTGGCTGAGCCCGCTGCTGTTCTCGCTGGCTCCTCTGGCCTGGCTGAGCACGAAGTCGCGCGGCCTTGTGCGAGGTCTCTGGTTGTACGTCGGATTTCTTTTCCTCACCTGGTGGGTTTTCACGCACCGCATCGACCGCTTCTGGATCCCGCTGATTCCGGTCGTCGCCGTCCTCGCCGGAGCTGCTGTCGCCTGGTCGCGCGATCGTGTCTGGCGGATCGGCGCGATCGGCGTCGTCTCGTTGTGTGTGCTGTTCAACCTGGGCTTCGTCTCGACACCGCTCTGCGGACTCAACCAGTGGCTCGGCGATCTGAAGGCGGTTGAAGAAGTCGCGGCTCAGGCGTCGTGCCCCGGCATCGCCAGCCTCAACAAAATGCTGGATTCGTCGAAGGTCAAAATTCTGATGGTGGGTGAGGCTCAAATCTTCGATGCCCGCTTCCCGCTCGTTTATAACACCGTCTTCGATATTTCCATTTTCGAGCAGTGGTGCTCGGCCGCCGAACCTGATGTGTCTCCCGCCGAACAACTCATGAAGCCGTCAGGAGAAATCCGGCAGAAGCTTCTCGATGAGGGCATCACCCATGTTTACGTCAACTGGCAGGAAGTGCTGCGTTACCGCATGACGTATGGCTATTCCGAATTCGTCGCGCCGCACCGGTTGACCACGCTGCTGGAAGAAGGCGTTTTCGTCGGCAACCCGCTGGCGATCACGGGCGTCGCTGAACTGGCTTCGATGGGCCAGCGCGAGCAGGCCGACATCCGCAAGTGGGCTCCGGAGCTGATCGCGAAATTCGAGGGCAAGGAATACTTCCTCTCGTCACAGCTCTACACAGTCCGACGTTAACGGCTCACTTTTGAGAGGCTGATCCGGACCGGGACGCGATCTTCAAATCGCCCGGACGATTGCGGCGACGCTTTGGCCGATCGCGGTTCGGTTGACGCTCATCGCGGTCAGGTTCCTCAACGCAAGCGGCTCGGGCGCGACGTTGAGCCGGCAGCGTGGATCGGGAATCCGGTAGTTGAGCGTTCCTGGGAGTTCGCGATGCTTGAGCGCCAGCAGGCTGCCCGCGAGTTCGACGGCTCCCGACCCACCGTCGAAGTGGCCGAAGTAGCTCTTCAGTGCGGTGACCGGAATCTGTCCCGCCACGTCGCCCATCGCCCAGTGATACCCGCGCGCTTCGATCAGGTCGCCCTGTTGAGTGCTCTTTCCATCAGCATTGATGTGGCCGATTTCGCGAGGGTCAATTTCTGCTCGACGAAGTGCCGCTTGAACAGCGATCGAAAGTCCGCGGCCTGCGAATCTCTGGCTTGAGCCAGACCCGTCGAAGCCTGCTCCGACTCCAAGAACTTCCGCGTAGATCGGAGCACCTCGCCGCGCGGCGTGGTCGAGTCGCTCGATAACGAATGCCGCTGAGCCTTCTCCGACGATCGTCCCGTCGCGAGTCATGTCGAAGGGCCGGCATGCGGTTTCAGGATCGGAGTCCTGTCGCGAGAGGTCTTCGAACAGATTGAACTTGGTCAGATCGACAGGATGAATGTTGGAACTCGCTGCGCCGACGATCATGGCGTCCGCCGCGCCGCGCTCGATCACTCGGACTCCTTCGGCCAGAGCCAGCAGGGCCGAAGCGTCGCGCGAGGTGATCGTGTTGTTCGGACCTCGGGCGTCGTGCTGAATGGAGACGTGGCAGGCGGGCATATTCGGCAGACGCTTCAACAGCCAGAGCGGAGCGATCTTTCCCATGGCATCCTCGCCCCACCGAGTGTGCTCGAATGAGCTTTCCGAAGTCGCACTGGCGCTGGCGGCATCGACGAGCTCTTCCGGGTGGGTTGAGATTCGTCCGGAGCCAAACGTCACTCCCAGTCGATCGGGGTCAAAGGTGCCGGGAGCCAGTCCGGAATCCAGCATCGCCATCGACGCGGCCGCCGTCCCGATCTGAATGCCCCTCGACATCAGCTTGAGGAACTTGCGGCAATAGATGTGCTCCAGCGGGTCAAAGTCGCGGATCTCGGCGGCGAGACGCGAAGGGAAAGCGTTGCTCGGCATCGACTGAAGAAATCCGACGCCGGAACGTCCGTGGATGAGGCTGTCCCAGACAGCGTCGTTGCCGATGCCGACCGGTGAAACGATGCCGACTCCGGAAATAACGACGCGGCATGACCCAGCCATTGCATCACCTGGCCACAGAAGTTTCTGCAGCCGCTCGTCAGATCAGCTGCGAAGACGCAGCGCGGACTGATGGCGGTCTGCGGACAATCGTTTGAAGCGGAAGAAATTCGGTGAGAGCGTCGTCCGTGGATTCACTGCGGACGACTCGCTTCCACTCAAACGCCACTGGAACGGAATTGAAAAATTCAGACATCCAGTGACGTATTTGGAAGCGGGAGAATGTTGAGAAACCGACAGGACTCCGGACCCACTCGGAGCAACTGCTAATGGCTCAAAACCAGAGGAAATTACACAATTGCGGGTTGCGAGTGTCAAGCGGCAAACAGTGCAATCGCCGCCGTCGAGAATGTATTCGGACCTGGTCTGGCCCAGGCATTGGCGGATTGAGTTGTCAAAGCATAAATAACAATCAATTTGTTTTTTTTCATCCGCAAGTTACTCTGGACGCCGTCGCCAACGGATGTTGCCATGTAAACTCGACGTGTTGTTCACACGGATTTGCTTTCTCTGGAGCTGACCGACAACGGGCTACTCGTAACTGATCTCGGAAGTGAGCACGGCACCTACGTTGACGAAAAGCGGATCCAGGAAGAATCGCTGCTGAAAGCAGCATCTGTGCCGCGGATTGGCGAACTGCAGTTTCGGCGGATTGGTCAGGATTTGAGCGTCGCTGACGAATTGAACAGAGTTCAAGCCTGGGCGTAGCGGGAATCGTCTGCAAAGCAGAAAGGAATTCGGCTGGTTGAAGCGGGCAAAGAGACCGCAGCGGAAGCGGCTCAGGTCATTCAGCAGCACTGGAATATCACCCGAAAACGCAGCCTGGGAGACCCCGCAGCAGCGGCAATTGATTGAAAGTTGACGCCCGAAAATATTCCTGCCTGAGATTGGCAGATTCGAATTTCGCACGTCCTGAAGAGTTCGCTCTTCTCGACGGACCAGCGCCCGGATGCCTTTGGTGTCCGGGCGTTTTTCGTGGTTTCGGAAGCCGGACTGTGGCAATCGGCAGGAATTTGCCAGGATTCCTGGAATTCGAGCGAATTCACCCGGGTGAGACGTCGATCGTCCGTAACGATGCGAACGGCCTTGCAGTGAAATTTCCGCTGCAGGATTCCACAAGTCCTTGATGAGGAACGACATGCAGGCTCCTTCCGAACCTTCCTCGCGGCTTCGACTTTCGCTCGCCGCGTGTGCCCTGGTCGTTGCGACGTCGACGGCGGACGTTTCCGCTCAGACGGCCTCCAGCGCGTTGGCGGCCGCGACTGCTGTCGGGCAGGTCAGCGAGTCAGTCGTCCTGAAGAAAATTCAGGCGTACTGCACTCGCAGCTGGCTCAACGCAGGCATTGCTCAGCAGGAGTGGGATGACTGCACGCAGGACGTTTACCTGCGGCTGTTGAGCAATCTCAACCGAACACAAATGCTTCAGGCACTGGACGATCTCGAATCGGATGAGCGGCGGGAACTGAACCGGGCGATCTGGGCGACAGCTCAGCGTCGTCGTCGGGCTCAGCACCACGCGTCGCTTACTGACGATGCGGGACGTGAGGCGGCGGTTGATCACTGGCCGGCAAAGATGGAAGCGATCGACCAGATTCGCCGGTCCATCGATTCTTCCGAAGCGAAACTCAGCCCGCAACAGCGGGAAATCGTCACGCGATGGAGTGATGGCGAGTCCATCAGCCGAATCGCCGAGGAGCTTAAACTGAGCCCGGCCCGGGTGAGTGACGAAAAGTACAAGGCGATTCAGAAGCTCCGCTGTCATTTCAGAACGGGTATCGAAGTCGCCTGATCGATTCCCTGAACCAGGTTCGAACCGGTCTTGAGCTCCCGACAATCGTCGGGAGCTTTTTTGCTGGATGACGCCTCGCCAGCGCGGCTACGAGCCGTTCTGTGCCGCGTCTCTCTTCTCCTCGGCGGCACTTTTTCGGAGGTAGAACGGCTCGACGGTCATCGGGTCAGCCAGCTGACCCTGCATCGCGAGTTGTTCGCCCAGCCGCGCGATTGTCGATGCAGACGGTTCTGCGCTGGCGCGATCGAGCTGGCGGATTCCCTCCGGCAGAAACTCGGCCGCTTTTTCAATACCCGGTCCAGCGATCGCGAATCCGTCACCGCTCCTGCTCGCGAGGCCGTGTGCCCACGCCTCGGCATTAACGATTTCGATCGATCCGGATCGCAACCAGACCTGGTCGGAATCTGCGTCGGCTTTGGTGACTTCGTAGACGCCAAGAAAGAGGTCATCGCGCTGGGCGTCGGACACGATTTCGACTCGGCAGACTTCCGCGGGAGATTCGGCAGAGATCGCGAGCAGCGTGTCGACCAGCACTAAATCGGCGCCGTTGGCCCACGCCAGCATTTTCGCACAGACGACGCCGACCCGCAGCCCGGTGAAACTGCCTGGCCCCTCACTGACGGCGACGAGATCGAGATTGGCCGGGGTCACGCTGTGATCTGTCAGCAGATCTCGAATCTCAAGAACCAGTGTCTGCGCGTGCCGCCGACCGGCCTGCGAGAGCTCTCGTTCACCAAGAGTTTTGCCGTCAACTCGAAGTGCGATACGGCCGCTTCGGCCCGAAGTTTCAATTCCAAGAGTGACCACCGACACGCGTCTCCTCGACAATCTGATTCGCAAGGGTTCAGGCCAGCTGGGAGGTTGCAAAGAACAGGACGCGGACGATACTCCGCGTCTCGCCGAGGCCACCTGGGTTCCGAACCTCATCCTGCCGGTTCAAGCCGGGCCAGTTTCTGGCCATCGCTGCCGCCTGACGCGTTCCTTCAGGCTGGCGGATTGAATCGACTGTCCTGCCTCTGAACTGTCTCAGAGCGTCTCCTCACCCTAGCCCGGATTATTCATGACTGGGGAGGA
>JAQBVJ010000044.1 GCA_027623235.1 Planctomycetota bacterium | reverse complement strand
AAAGTTCAACGCACGATCTATGCGTCTTCATCCATGAAGCCGCATAGATCGCAATTCGTTAGCTGGCAAAAACATATGGAGCGTCAAAACGTGCTTGGGATGATCTGCGGGTACTACCTCTCCCGCTTCGACCAAGACGCGTACGCTCGCTTGGGTCACGAAACCCAGTCCGCAACTCACGAATCTCTCGCTCAATCGCTGGGCGTCCCGCCTGAGTCGATCAAGAACTGGCGTGACGAATTTGATCCAGTCCACGACAACCCGCGACAGGGTTGGCACAAACGCGAAATGTACACAAGCCGCAAGCGTGTAATTGAAGCGTTTGCGGACTTATCCGAGCGTGAAGTGTTCACGATAGTCTCCTCAGTTGTGCAGTACCCCGCTGGACACACCGCAACTGAAATGATCCAGTCACTACTTCCCGCCGGCGTTGACTCCGATGAAGGAGATGCCACCTTTGCCCTCCGCGGCCCGACTGGCGCCAAGGCCGAATCAGCGTTCATGAGGTATCACCAACAAACTGGCATACCGGCCCGTGGTAACCTTCGCGATTGCCGACTCGATCAATGCGGCTACGACTTCGCAATTGAAACGGAGCCAGATTTCACCGCAGTTGAGGTCAAGGGGTTAGCCGGCCAAACTGGCGGCATCAGCCTTACGGATAAAGAATGGCAGGTGGCTCAGGAACTGGGCGACCGGTATTTTCTTGTTGTCGTCCGCAACGTTGGCTCCGAACCACAGGTTTCTATCATTCGCAATCCGTCTACAGTCCTTGAACCTGACATGCGACTCTACACTACGGTTCAAGTCAGTTGGTCCGTCAATCAATCGTCGCTGCGTCAAGCGGAGGCCGAACAAGCCAGCTAACGAATTGCGATCTATGCGGCTTCATGGATGAAGACGCATAGATCGTGTGTTGAACTTTTCCGCTTCGTGAGTCGAACTGCGGGGTACTGCGGAATCAATGATGCTCACGAATCGGCACGGGAGCAAGTCTGCATCAGTGGGCGGATCGAGTCACGGGCGGCGGGGCTCGGCGGCGACAGGGTGGGAGCGGGCGGGAGCGGGCGGCGACAGGGCGGGAGCAGGTGTGAACGATGTTTCCGGTCGTTCCGGCGTGCCGGGCTTTCCACCGGCGCGAATCCGAGGAGCGTGGCTACGACAGGAATGCCTCACGTTGCCCCGCGCGAGGTTGAATCACAGCGTAAGATTCGGTCTGGACGAAAAAGTATGCCTTTATTGTTCGGATAACAGACAGTCCCTCGCAACAAGGATCAACGGGGACGGTTCCGTTGAGCTTCCGTGGTCCATGCCCGGTGGTTTGCGAAGAAGACGCGGCCGTTGGGAAAGGCGTGCACTAACTTCGTCACGCCTGCCTTCGTCACGCGGCCTTTGTCGCCGATCTGGATGGACTTGATGTTCGGCAGAGCGATCTCGTTCCACTTCGCCAGACCTTGGTCGGTGATGTCGACCTGGCGAATGCTCACGGATTCAAGGCTCTCGCACTGGGCCAGAAAGTTCATTCCCTCATCCGTGATCGCTCCGTCATAGATCTCAAGCTGTCTCAGGTTTGGCAGTCGGGCGAGTTGCTTCATCGCCCCGTCGGAAATCGTTTTATCCCACAGATACACTCGTTCGAGGAATCGATTCCGGTGGATGTTCACGAAGCCGTCGTCAGTCACTTTCGTCTGCAACAGTCGCAGGTGAGACAGATTCCGACAGGCTTCCGCCCGCTGAACAAACTCCGCCGTCACTTTCTCGCCACTCAAATGCAGTGCCCGTACAAAGCCATTGTCGGAGTTGATGATCCCGGAGAAGACTCTGGAGTCGTGATTCTCTCTGGCATGCCGGTGCTTTTCCGTGAGCTCGCGAATTTCCTTGATCAGAGGCCGTTCGCTCAGATGAATGGCATCGTCACCCGTCGGCGGCACGAGATAGTTTCGCGGCTTCAGCCGTACGCGTAGTTCAACATTTTTCTCCGGATCGAATTCAACTTTCAGATTTGGAATCGACTTCTTCAGCCGCGAAAGTCCGCCGAGAGTGACTCGCGAACCCGTCGCGCGAATCCGCCGGAGCGTGGAAACTCCTGCCAGACGATCGAGGCCCTCATCCGTGACGTCGGTGTGCCGAATGTCCAGCGTGGTCAGTGCCGGAAGTTTACCGATCGACGCCATCCCCTCATCGGACATCCACGTCTGAGCCACTCGCAGTCCCTTGAGCTTCTTCAGATTCTCCAGTTCCCTGAGCCCGGCATCGCCAATGAACGTCGCACGAAGATCGAGCGATTCCAGATCGGTGAGTTTGCCAAGCGTCCTGCAACCTTCGTCCGAGATCGCTGTGCCGACCAGGTACAGCTCCTTCAGCGTGTGGTTGTCGACGAGCCGGGCGAGGTGCTGGTCCTGCGTTTCCGAATGGTCCAGGTTGACAGCGACAAGGTTGACGAGCTGCTCGATGTCTTTCAGATCGAGCTGTTCAACCGGCATTCCGGTCATGACCAGCCCGCGGACAGTCTCGTCCTCGTTCCATGAAACAGTCGCACCGCTGGCAGCCAGGACACCCGCCACCGCGCGCTGTCGGGCGAGCTTCGCCCGGTGGAAAATGTAAATCCCCATCACGAGGGCAACGATCAGAACGAGGATCAGTTCCAGCAGCGTGAAACCGCATCGTCGTCTTCGCCAGGCGGAGCAGCGTTCCGGCGATCTGGTGTTCATGACTGACTCCCGCTCGCGATTCTGCCCGCTCGCGATTCTGACTGTGGCGAACGATCATCGCCTGCGTTCGTTGCCGTACTTCTCGATATGCCAGCGAGAGGTGAAGCGGAAGCCGACCGCCTCGGCGGCAGCCTCGACCCAGCCGGCTTTCTCAGCAAGCTCGTGCGGGGTCGCGGCCTGTGGCATCAGCCAGACAGTCGCAACATCGATCTTCGGAAAATCGTCCAGATAACGGCTGACCTCGTCCACGTCGGACGGCTGGTCGATCACAAACTTGAACTGGCAACGGTACTCGCTCACCAGACTGCGGATGACGTCCGGGCAGTGTCGATTTTCTTCGTGCTTGACGGACCATTCGGCCGACCGTTCGGCTGTCGGTGTCGAGTTGCTCATTTTCGGGCTGATCGACATCAGATCGGCGACGACCGGTCGGACGAGCGTGCCGGCCGTTTCGATCGTGATGAATCGTGAGTTGGAATGCAGTTCTTTGGTGAGCTCAACCAGACCAAGCTGCAGCATCGGCTCGCCGCCCGTGATGACGACGTGCTCGGTATCGCGTGGTCGGACCGCGTCGAGAATCTGCTCAACCGACAAGTCACCGCCTTCAGGCTTCCAAGACGTGAAAGGAGTGTCGCAGAACCAGCACCGCAGGTTGCAGCCGGTCGTCCGGATGAACATGGACGGCGTGCCGGCAAATTGGCCTTCGCCCTGAATCGACGGGTAGATTTCTGAAATTCGCACGGTCACCGACAAACGCAAGGACGGCCGAAACGGTCGTCGTGAAGGTTATTGATAGCTCACGGGGTCAACCAGGCCAGCTTCTGCAAACCCTGCCAGGCGAAGCTGACACGAATCGCAGTGGCCGCACGATCGCCCCTGTGAGTCGGGATCGTAGCAGCTATGCGTGAGAGAGTAATCGACTCCCAGTTTCATGCCGAGCTGCACGATCTCCGCCTTCGTCAGCGAGACCAGCGGAGCGTGGATCGTCCAGTGATCCTCGTGCTCGACACCGGCCTTCGTCGCGAGGTTGGCGAGATTCTCAAATGCCGCAATGTACTCCGGCCGGCAGTCGGGATAGCCGCTGTAGTCGACTGCGTTGACTCCGATGAAAATGTCCGCCGCTCCGATGACTTCCGCCCAGCCGAGAGCCAGCGAGAGAAAAACCGTGTTCCGAGCCGGGACATACGTGATCGGAATTCCGTTCGACATCTCGTCGCCAGATCGATCTTTCGGAACATCAATCTCAGCAGTGAGCGCCGAACCACCGAAGGCTCGCAGGTCGATCGGGCAGCGGATGTGCCGCCGCACCTGGAAAAACTCTGCGACTTTCCCCGCCGATTTCAACTCAAAGCCGTGTCGCTGTCCGTAGTCAAACGAAATCGCGTTGAGCTCGAAACCGGCCTCGCGGGCACAGGCCAGCGTCGTCGCGGAATCCAGGCCACCACTCACCAGCACCACTGCCTGTGGTTTTTCTGTTGTTACGAGTTCCGGGGAACCAGCCATCGATCTCTCTCGTTCGTTCGTTCGTGCCGCGGTCGCGGATGGACAATGATGAGCGTCGTCAGCCGACAGAGAGAGAGATGACAAAATGAGGCTGGGAAATCAAGAATGCAAAAACCACTTTGGGAACAGGGGAAGTTTTCGGTATCTTATCCGGGTCGGTTATCCGCAATTATTGATTTATGTTTGGCGAACGATCCAGGCGGGCCTGCCTGACTTTTACTGAGGCCGCCGCAACTGAGGCTGCACCGCGGATGTCAACAGCTTTTGATTTCGATACGTCGAACCACTTTGCGTCGGTCGCATTGAACCGCTCCCTGGGCAACAGCAAATGGGGCGACATTGAAAAAGCGGGAAACGACCTGACGGCAAGAATCGGCGAGCTCGACCGCGCCATCGTGCTGATGGATCTGACACAACTGGAATTCATGGGCAGCTCGACGATCGCGTTCGTCGTCAAAGTGTGGAAAGCCATTGAGGCTCGCAAGGGCGGCATGGTCGTCGTCAGCTCCAGCGAAATGACAAAAGAGGTCCTCGACATTTCGGGGCTCAGCAAGTTGTGGACGATCGTCGAGACACGGGAGGAAGCCGAGGAGATTCTCTCACAGCCTCCTTACGCGATCCCGACGAAACCGTCGACGTACCTGCTGGCGCTGCTCGGATGGGTGGCCGCCGCAGGGGCTGTTGGCTTCGTCGTCATTCTCAAACGCGAGCTGGACGCCTTCGACGCCGACACCGCAAAGCAGCTTGCGTTTGCCTGTGGCGGTCTCGCAGCTTTGATCGGCTTGATATCGACGATGCGGGAGAAGCAGGTCTGGCGATTGCTGGGCGTGCTGCTGCTGCTCGTTGCGGCCAGCATGGTTGGCGTGGCCGCGATGTAGCGTCCTCAAAGTCAGAGGGCGAGAAATCCAAACAGACACCGATGGACAGGACAGGAGAGTCTTATGTCAACGGACGCAACTTCGGAATCGGCCGCCGCAACTGGCAGTGGCTCAGCGGGCGGACCGGAACTGGAAATTCGTCAGAAGGCTCTTCAGGAAGAACTTCGCGAACTCGTCGATGTCGTCGGTCCAGGGCCGCTGGTCGACCTCCTTCTGGAGCGGGCGTTTCAGCTGCACGCGACCGACGTGCATCTCGACCCGATGGAGAACGGCCTGCGGGTCCGGCTTCGCGTCGACGGCATGCTGCACGACGTGCTGGAGCTGCCGGCCCGCGTAACCGCACAGGTGATCTCGCGGCTGAAAATTCTCGGTGGCATGGACATCACCGAGAGGCGACTCGCTCAGGACGGTCACATTTCCCAAGCCGTGCTCAAACACCATCGCGACATCCGTGTCGGTGGCGGCCCGACGATTCACGGCGAGCGGATCGTCCTCCGGCTGATGCCCGACGATGCCTCGTTAACGAATCTCGAAGAGCTCGGCTTTGAGTCGGCTCAGCTGGCGCTGGTCAAAAAAATGGCAGACATTCCGTACGGAGTGCTGCTGGCCGTCGGACCGGTCGGATCGGGAAAGAGCACAACGATGTACTCGTGCCTGAGCCTCCGCAATCGGCCCACCGAAAGCGTCGTCACAATCGAAGACCCCGTTGAAAGAAGAATCACAGGAGTCAATCAGATTCAGGTCGACCCGCGAATCGATTTCACGTTTGTGAAAGCGCTGCGCGGTGTCCTCCGCCAGGATCCGGACGTCATGATGATCGGCGAGATTCGCGATCCGGAAACGGCTCATATCGGAGTTCGTGCCGGCCTCACGGGTGTGACCGTTCTTAGCACGCTGCACGCAAGCGACTCGCTGGCGGCTGTCGATGTTTTTCATGAGTTCGGCGTGCCGCCCACCTTTATCGTGGACGCTATCAAGTGTGTTGTCGCGCAAAGACTCATTCGAGTGATCTGTAAATCGTGCCGCGAAGAATACGCCGTCGATCAAGTTGCCCGCGAAGCACTGAACCTCACCGAGCAGGAAGCCGCTGCGGCCACGCTGGCCCGCGGCAAGGGCTGTGACGCCTGCTTCCAGACCGGCTACTTCGGACGGACCGGCGTGTTTGAGGTGCTCCGTCTGTTTCCGGAATTACGGTCGGCCGTGCTGAAGCAGAACAGCAAGGATGAATTGCGAAAGATCGTGAATGACTCTGGTTTGATGACACTCGACCAGGCCGGTCGCGCCAAAGTGCTGCGAGGCGAAACGACGGTTGAGGAACTGCTGCGACTCCAGACGGCCTTTGCCATCTGAGCCGTGCCGTACGACTCCGGACTGGCGTTCGCGTTCGTTGTGGGCGATCGTGGGCCTCGGCTGGTCAATTCTCTCTCGAACGACTTCCCGATTGCACCGACAAGACCAGTTGCGGCAGAATGTCTGGCTTCGTTCGTCCTGCACGACGACGAGAAGAAACCGCGTCGCCGTCCCCCATGGCTTCCTTATTCTCCCCGCCGCGAAGCACCGATGAAGAACTCTCAAAAACACTGTCAGGGGCCCGTTTCCCGTCGCGATTTCATGCGACTCGGCACAGCGGGACTCGGTGGCCTGTCACTTGCAGAGTTTCTGAGGTTGAAAGCCGAGGCCGGTCCGGCGTTTGACGATCCGGATACGTCCGTGATTTATGTCTGGCTGCCTGGCGGACCACCTCATATGGAGACGTTCGACATGAAGCCGAACGCTCCCAGCGATTATCGAGGCATCTTCAACCCGATTCCGACCAATGTTCCCGGCATCGACATTTGCGAGCACATGCCTCGCCTGGCCCGAGTCGCCGATCGGTTCACGCTGATCCGGTCGATCGCCCACGAATTTGCCGACCACGGCGGCGGGCACAAGCGCTTCATGACGAGCCGCGTCCCAAAGACTCCGGTGAATACGGTCAACGATGCTCCGGCCGTCGGTTCGATCGTCGCGAAGTATTTTGAACAGCGCGACGTCGGAGTCCCCAACTACATCTGCAACGCGCCGAACGGACGGCACGGCATCGATGTGTTCGCGATGGGCTCAGCGTATCTCGGCCCGTCTTACGCTCCGTTCACGGTGCCTGGAAACCCGGCGGATGAAAAGTTCGAAGTTCAGAACGTTTCACTGCTGAAAGAAATTGAAGACCGACTCGACGATCGAAAGTTGCTGCTGCGGGGCTTCGACAAATTACGGCGCGACATCGACCAGACGGGGTTGATGGAAGCTCAGGATCATTTTCACGAGAAGGCCGTCAGCCTGATCACGAGCGACCGGACCCGCAAGGCCTTCGACCTCTCTCAGGAATCGGACGAACTACGCGACAAATACGGCCGGCACTGCTGGGGCCAGCGAGCGTTGCTCGCAAGGCGGCTCGTCGAGGCCGGCTCCAAATTCGTGACGATGGTTATGGAGAATCCGTACCAGAGCGGCGTCGAGTGGCTGAAAAACGGGACGTACAACTGGGACTCGCACGCCGTCAACTGTCACATGTTTGACGATGCTCGCGTGAGGCTGCCGATTCTCGACCAGGCCATCGCGGCACTCATCGAGGACATTCACAATCGAGGCCTCGACAAAAAAGTGCTGCTCGTCGTGACCGGAGAATTCGGACGGACGCCGCGCATCTCCGTAACGAAGGGCAGCCAGACGGGCGTCGATCAGCCAGGCCGAGATCACTGGCCGCAGGCGATGTCAGTGCTCGTCACCGGAGGCGGCATGCCAACCGGACAGGTTGTCGGCTCAACGAATTCCAAGGGCGAGCATCCGCAGGATCGACCGCTCACCCCGAACGATTTCTGGGCGACGATTTACAAACACCTCGGTGTCGACACGCAGGTCGAATACCCGGACTTCAGCGGCCGGCCGATGCCGATCCTGCCGTTCGGCGAACCGATCCGCGAGTTGATTTCGTAGGCAGATTTCTCCGAAATCTGCATGTCCTGCGTTTTTGATGTCAATGCAACGTTTTCAAGTCAGATCGAATTGCCGAGGGTCGAGGGTTCAAACTGACTCGAACCAGATCAGACAAGACCACACCACATAACTGCGGATTTCCGAGAAATCCGCCTACGTGAGAAACGCAATGCTCAACATTACCGGTTCCGGCTTTGAACTTTGCGACGGGCTCACACGACGATCGTTTTTGAAGATCGGCGGCCTGGCGATGGGCGGGCTCAACCTGCCGCAGTTGCTTCGCGCCGAATCGGAAAACGGCCTCGGCAGCTCGCACAAGTCCGTGATCATGGTCTTCCTGACCGGAGGACCTCCGCACCAGGACATGGTGGATCTGAAACCGGAAGCTCCGGTCGAGTACCGCGGTGAGTTCTCGCCAATCCGCACGAATGTCGACGGCATCGATTTCTGCGAGCACCTTCCGCTGCTGGCACAGCGCGCAGATCGGCTCGCCGTCATCCGCACCCTGGTCGGTTCGATCGGTCAACACGCGGCGTTTCAGTGCCTTCACGGTCATCCGAATCGCAACCAGCCTCCAGGCGGCTGGCCGTCGTTTGGCTCGGCAATTTCAAAACTGCAAGGTCCCGTCAATCGCGAAATCCCGGCGACCGTCGCGCTCCAGCCGAAAATCGGTGGAGCGGGCTGGCACGATCCAGGTCAGCCCGGATTCGCCGGAATGGCTCACGCCCCGTTCGCTCCAAATGCGTCAGGGACACAGGACCTTGTTTTGGACGGAATGAATCTGAAGGCGCTTCGGAATCGACACGAGCTTCTCAAGCGGATCGACTTTCTGAAAACGCAGCTCGACACAAACGACGCGATCAACGGGATGGACACCTACTACCAGCAGGCCTTCGACATCCTCACATCCGGCCGGCTGGCTCAGGCACTCGACTTTGAACAGGAGTCTCCGGAAGTCCGCGAGCGTTACGGTTTTGGCTCGACTGAACCGGCCGGCTACGGCGACGCCGGCTGGATGCGCAATGAGGATTTTCTGGTCGCGCGACGGCTCGTTGAAGCCGGTGCGAGAGTCGTCACTCTTTCCTACGGACGATGGGACTGGCACGGGCAGCCGCACGGGACAAACTTCGACAACGCTCGCGATCATCTGCCAGGGCTCGATCAGTCGCTGTCCGCTCTGATGGACGACCTGAAAGAACGCGGCATGGAAGACGACGTTTCCGTTCTCGTCTGGGGCGAGTTCGGTCGAACTCCGAAGATCAACAAAAAGGGCGGACGCGACCACTGGCCGCAGGTCGGTTGTGCCATGCTCGCCGGCGGAGGCATTCGAGCGGGTCAGGTCATTGGCGCGACAAATGCCAGGGCCGAGCATGCGATCGCGCGTCCAGTCCACTTCCAGGAGATCTTCGCGACGCTGTACCACAACCTCGGCTTCAACGTGGACACGACGACGATTGACGACCTGACCGGCCGCCCGCAGTACCTGGTCGATCATGGCAAGTACCAGCCGCTGCACGAGCTCATTTAGGACCGCGCATGAACGCAAAGCTGGTCCACACGTTTCGGCACAACAACGCGGTGTACTCCGTCGCGTTTTCGTCCGATGGAAAAACTCTGGCGAGCGGCAGCCTCGACAAGTCCATCAAGCTCTGGTCTCTGCCGGAAGGTAAAGAACTCAAGCGGCTGCTCGGACATCGCGAAGCCGTCTGCTCGGTGCAGTTTCTCCCAGGCGACAAGAAGCTGTTGTCGGCCAGCCTGGACAAATCACTGCGGGTCTGGAACCTCGAGACCGGTGCGACCGAAATGACAATGGCAGGCCATTCAACATACCTCACCAGCATGGCCGCAACGAGCGACGGGCAGTACGCGGTTTCCGGAGCTCAGGACAATGACGCCATCCTGTGGGACGTCGCCGGTGGCAAGCCGGTCGCGACGCTCAAAGGTCACACCGACTTTGTGAACTGCGTGGAGATTTCTCCGGACGACAGCACGATCGCCTCGGCCGGCTACGACATGCTGGTTCGGCTTTGGAGTGTCGAGACACAGAAACAGGTGGCGGATCTGGGCCCTCACGAGAAGCCCATTCAGAGTGTCGCGTTTTCCCCCGACGGAAAACTGCTCGCAGCCGGAGACGACACCTTTACCATCACGATCTGGAATCTCGAAACAAAGCAGAAAGTTACGAAGCTGACTGGCCATCGTGGATCCGTGAAGTCGCTGGCCTTTTCTCATTCAGGCCAGGTACTCGCGTCCGGCAGTTCCGATTCGACGATCCACCTCTGGAATCCCGGTACGGAGGAACTCACAGGATCGCTCACTGGCCATCGCAACAGCGTCTATGACCTCGCCTGGTCTCCCAACGATCGGTGGCTGGCGTCGGGAGCGTTTGACCGGACTGCTCGGGTGTGGAAAATCGTCGACGGGGATTAAGTTTTGATCCGCGTGATTTCTTCCTGTCGAGCCCGCATCTTAAGAGTCGGCGTCGCTGCTGACGCTTGCGGTCGTGCTGGAGGCCGGCTCATCTTCGGATGCAGTGGCATCCCGGTCACCCGGGATCAGCTTGTCGAGAATTCCGTTGACGAAGGAGCTCGACGATGCGTTGCCAAAATTCCGAGCCAGCTCGACGCACTCATCCAGAACAACGGCCGGAGCGGTACCCATCGAGCTCATTTCGTAATGGCCCATTCGAATCACGTTTCGGTCAGTGGGAGCCATTCGAGACAGCGTCCAGTTTTCGGCGACGGCCTGGATTTCCAGGTCGATCTCCTCAATCCGGCTGATCGTGCCAACGTAGATCTGCCACGCGAATTCGCGAAGCTCCTGTTCCTGCAGCAGATCGTCGAGACTCTCACGGGCTGCGTACTGAGACGTGTCCGGGTTGAGGTCCCGCTGGAAAAGAAGCTGCAATGCCGCTTCGCGTGCCTGTCGACGTCGAGCCATAAAAGTCTGTACTTCCTTAACGCGTTAAAACGCCGCTCTGATACAAACGGCACGGGGTCGTGATCACTTAGCCTCGTCGAGATGCGACAGCGCCGCGGCGTGCTCTCGAATGTACGCGGCGAGTTTGTGTTCGACCATTTCCTCTTCGCACGCGTTACGAAAACGCGAATCGAAGGACTCAATCACTGTTCTTTCGAGCTCCCTCATCAGAGCCTGTCGCTCTTTCGGCGTCTCGGGCAACTCGCCTTCAGACGCCGCATCCCTGACTTCCGCCAGAATGGTTTTCTGCTCATGAAGGCCAAGCTGCTCGAAATGTTTTTCGGTGATTCTGAAGTCAGGATCACCGTTGTACCGGACACTGAAAGCCAGGCGGAATCCGCCATTCACTGTATTGTCAGTCGTGTGCCAGACCAGAATCACCATGCATTCTTCGGGAGCGTACTTTTCCACTTCGACGTTGATGCTGTCACCCGTGTAAAAATCGTATCGGTTGCAGATTTTGTAGAAGGTGAATTTACAGAGTTCCCGGTCGGTCGCGTCGGTGAGCAGGTCGGCGAATTTCGTGTCGAAATCGAGCATCGGCGGTAGTTCTTCTTCGCATCCGCTCAGCCCGAAAAATCCGATCACAATCAGCACTGACAACACTGCAGGCCGAGGCTCACGAAGCAGACGCATCGGTGATCCCTTCCTCGTCAAGCTTCTTCAGTATTGAGATCATCTCGATAGCCGCCAGCGCCGCCTCGTTGCCTTTGTTTCCGACTTTGCCGCCGGCACGGTCGATTGCCTGCTCCATCGTCTGGCAGGTCAGAACACCGAAGGTCACGGGAATTCCCGATCGCTGGCTGGCTTCGCGGAGCCCTGCGGCGAGCTGATGATTGATGTAGTCGTGATGAGTCGTTTGCCCCTGAATGACCGCACCCAGACAGATGACTGCCGCGAACTTTCCGGACTTTGCGAGCCGATCCGCGATCAGCGGGATCTCAAACGAACCCGGAACGTGCACGATGGTGATGTTTTCGTCCGAGCCACCGTGCCGAAGCAGCGTGTTCACAGCGCCTTCGAGCAGTCGCGTTGTTATCAGATCGTTAAACCGCGCGACCACGACCGCGATCGCGTCGCCGTTAAGAATCAGGTTGCCTGCAATTTCGGTCGCCATATCTCTGCCTGTTGCTCTTGAGCATTTTCAAATTCTGATTCCTGGGAGCCCGAAGCGCGAGCCTCAACTGAGATTCATCGTCATCAGAAATTCTTCATTCGTTTTCGTTTTTCGCATCCGGCTGGTCAGCAACTCCATCGCCTCGACCGGGTTCATATCGTTGAGGACTCGCCGCAGCACCCAGATTCGCTCCAGCTCGTTGGCATCGATGAGCAGTTCTTCACGGCGAGTGCTCGACCGATTGACGTCGATCGCCGGCCAGATTCTTCGCTCGACCAGTTTGCGGTCGAGCGTGAGTTCCGTGTTTCCTGTCCCTTTGAATTCCTCGAAGATGACTTCGTCCATCTTGCTTCCGGTATCGACCAGAGCCGTCGCGATGATCGTCAGACTGCCGCCGTCCTCGATGTTTCGAGCCGCCCCGAAAAACCGTTTCGGATGCTGCAGCGCGTGAGCATCGACGCCGCCGCTGAGAATCTTTCCCGAGTTCGGAATCTCGGTATTCCAGGCGCGGGCCAGCCGCGTGATCGAGTCGAGAAAGATGACGACATCGTGGCCGTACTCGACCATCCGCTTGGCCTTCTCGATGACCATTTCCGAGACCTGAATGTGACGGCTTGGCGGTTCATCGAAGGTGCTGCTGACAACCTCGCAGTTTGAAGCACGAACCTCGCGTTCCATGTCCGTCACTTCTTCCGGCCGCTCGTCAATGAGCAGCACGATGACGTAGACGTCGGGGTGATTTGTGATCGTGGCTTTGGCGAGCTGTTTCAGCAGAATCGTCTTTCCGGCTTTCGGTGGGGAAACGATCAGTCCGCGCTGTCCAAAGCCGATCGGAGCGAGCATGTCGACAACCCGCGTGCTGATATCGCCCGGCCCCGCAGCCAGTCTCAGTCGTTTCTCCGGATGCAGCGGCGTCAGGTCATCAAACGAGACGATGGCTCCGATCTGGTTGGGATCTTTGCCATTAATCGCCTCGACCCGAAGCAGGGCGAAGTAGCGTTCGTTTTCTTTGGGCGGACGAATCTGTCCCGCGACAGTTGCTCCCGTTTTCAAACCGAAGCGTCGAATCTGACTTGGCGAAACGTAAATGTCATCCGGACACGGCAGGTAGTGGTATTCGGAGCTTCTCAGGAAGCCGAATCCGTCCGGAAGGATTTCGAGTGTCCCTTCACCAAACATCAGCCCGTTGAGTCGTGTTCGCTCTTTGAGGATTCGAAAAATCAAATCCTGTTTTTTCAGCCCTTTGTAGTCCGAAACTTTTTCGGCTTCGGCCAGGTCGAGCAGTTCGAGCATCGACATGCGCTGGAGCTGAGCGATATGAACGTCACCCTTTTTGATTTCCTCGTACCGTTCGTCGGCAGGGAAGACGACATCGGAATCGGCTGACGGCTCGGTGGAGCTTTTTGCTGCGGCCGAATCGGTTTCAGCCCAGTCGGTGGACATGGCGAGTACCACGAAAGAGATGGGATAGAGCAGAAGACGAGACGGGGAACTCTCGTCAGGTGAGAACGTCTGAATGAGGTGGTGCCACTTCGTCGGGCGGATGTTTCAGTGCAAGGACGATCTGGTGTAAATGGTTGACGCTGTCGGCAAGACTGCCGGAATTGTCGATCACAAAGTCTGCCGCTTCAGTCTTTTCTTTCAGTGGAAGTTGACTCGCTTCACGTCGCCGCAGTTCAGTTTCGTCCCAGCCGCGATTTTCGACGACTCGGGCGAGGCGGGTTTCGAACGGCACTTCGACAAACACCAGAGCTTCGCAGAGGTCGTTCCAGCCGGCTTCCAGCATCACTGCCGCGTCCAGAAGGATGACGTCGTGGTCTGCCTGGTGCTGCCGTATCTGACACTGTATCTGCCGGCGAATCTCGGGATGGACGATCGACTCCAGTCGGGTGAGTGAATTTTTGAGGTGGGCTTCGTCGCCGAAGACTCGTCTGGCCAGCTGACGGCGATCGATTTCTCCCGTCGCTGCACCGGAAACGAAGACGTCGGCCCCGAAGGTTTGAAAGATTTGCTGTTTGATTTGAGGAAGAGTGAGAACGTCGTGCCCGATCCGGTCCGCGTCAACGACGAAAACTCGAAGTCGCCCGGCCAGGCCGCGAGCCACAGCACTTTTTCCGGATCCGACCCCGCCGGCAATGCCGATCACGGGGGCACTTCGAGAAGAGGATTCTTCGCAAGACACGGGGTGAGATCAGAAAAAAGGGAGGGCTCTGGCAGTCCGTTGCGAGAGGATCAAGTGAAGGTGCGACCGCACCGAAAGTGTTCGAAGGGAGTCGATTGGGAAAGCGCAAACATCGTGCCCGATGCCTCTGGCACTGTCAACTGTCCAGCGTTTTCGGCCTGATTTTTGCTGCGATCAAACTTCCCAGCCCGCTCGGAATTCGGTGCGGATCAGGCTCGCCGCTTTGTCGCTGCCGGTGACCTCAAGCGTTTTGGCTTTCCAGTCGAAGGCCTTCCCTGCCCGGTAGCCCACATTGCCGAGCAGAACGGTTTCGCTGAGCGGGCCGGAGTACTCGAAGTCGCACGTGGCTGCCTCGCCACCGCGGATCGCCGTGAACCATTCCTCGTAGAAGCCGGGAGACTTTTTGATCGTCTCGTCCGGCGCCTTAAAGTCGGCGAACTTTTCTTCCGGGTACAGTTTCCGGCCACCGAAGCCCGTGGCAAGGATGCCCTCGCTGCCAATGAAGACCGTGTTCATGCCTTTGCCGGAAATCCCTTTTTCTTCGAGGATCGCCGGGCCATTTTTCGAGTGGTACCAGTGCAGGTCGACTCCCTGATCCTTGAACGTCATCTTTGTTTTCATCTGTTTCGGAGTCATCAGCTCGTGCGGTTCCGGGCCCGAGCCTTCGACTCGGTCCGGGTATTTCAGGTCGAGAGCCCAGAACGGGATGTCGAGGATGTGGCAGCCGAAGTTGCCGGTCTCGCCGGTGCCGTAGTCCCACCAGAACCGCCAGCCGTACGGAGCGATGCTCGGGTGATAGCCGATGTCCCGCGCCGGACCGACCCAAAGATCCCAGTCGAGTGTCGAGGGCACTTCCGGTTTGTCCTTCGGGATGCTTGGCATGCCACGATCGCCGCCGATCCACGAGTGTACTTCGGTCACTTTTCCGATGGCTCCCCCCTTGATCAGCTCAACCGAGCGATGCATGTTCGTCAGCACGTGTCGCTGCACGCCGAGCTGTGTGGCGAGTTTCATCTCCTTCGCCTTGTTCGTCATCTGGCGAACTTCCCAGACCGAATGGGCCATCGGCTTTTCGCAGTAAAGATGCTTGCCCATCCCCATCGCCTGCATCGACGCATGAAAGTGCGTGTGGTCCGGCGTGCTGACGACAACCGCGTCGATTTCATTCTCGATCTGATCGAGCATCCTGCGGAAATCAACGAACCGCTTTGCGTTCTTGAACTTCTCAAACGAGCGAGCCCCCCGCCGCTCGTCGAGGTCGCACAGCGCGACGATGTTCTGCTTCGAGCAACCGTCGACGTTGGCAGTCCCGCGACCGCCAATGCCAATGCAGGCAATGTTGATTTTCTCATTGGGAGAATCCGCCGCGCGAGACTGCGACGTTCCACCCAGCCAGAGAGTTGTCCCAATCGCAGCTGTCCCTTTGAGCATGCTGCGGCGAGTAAGTTTGTTTTGCTGTGTCATTGGAAAGTTCCTCAATTGGAGGTTGGATTCATCGGGTCGCAACGCCGACCCTGCATTCTGTCACTCTTCCTGATCCCGTCCAAACCCAATTCGACGATTTGGTGCTCGGGCTTTTCGAGCATCTGTTGCAGCACCTCGGTAATTATGCGGATTTGCTCGTCGTGCAGTTGGACGGCCTCGGCAAGCTTCGTCAGTTGCTCGACCAGTTCACCGGGCGTGGCCATCAGTCGCCGCAGCCGGACAAAGGTTCGCATAATCTCGATGTTGACCTGAACCGCCGTCGGAGATCGAAGCACGCTGGACAGCATCGCGACGCCATGCTCAGTAAAGGCCCACGGGCGTTTCCGCGGCCGCCCCGGTCACTCTTTGATATCGCATTTTGCGATATCAAAGACGTAAACTCTTGCTGCGTCAGCTGAAACGCAAAATCGTCTGGAAACCGGTCTGGATTTCCGGAGACCTGCTCATTCAAACGGCCATTTGTTACTTTGTACAGTTCTGCCAAGTCGGAATCCAGCATCACGCGCAGGCCGCGGACCACTCGAATCGACTGCTCGATGTCGGCGACTTCGATCGCGGTGTCAGAAATGGCTTTTTTCTTCGCCAGATGAGTGCTGAAATCCCGGTCGGATGAACTACTTGAACACCGGATCGTCCGGATTCCCCCTCGACATCAGGTACGCGATCAGGTCGAGGATTTCGTCCTCGCTGAGCGGGTGGAGCAGCTTTTCCGGCATCAGCGAAGTCGGGGAAGGTGTGATTTCCTCGACATCGCCTGATGCGATTTCTTTCGTCTTTGTGATGTCGACCGGGTCTGTGAGCACGGTCAGCTTGCCGTCGACCTCGCTGAGAATTCGACCGGTGACGATCTGGCCGTTTTTCGTTTCGATGATCGAGGCCCGGTACTGGTCAGAGATGACTTTGCTGGGCAGGACCGTGGCTTCGAGCAGGTCCTTGAAACTGAACCGGCCCGCGACGTTGGTGAGATCCGGGCCGGTGCTGCCGCCCTCTCCGCCGAAGCGGTGGCACGAGATGCAGCGTGACGACGCGAACGCTCGCCGACCTTTTTCATAGTCACGGCCGGAGACTCCGTTCCCTGCCAGTTTCAGCAGTTCGGCCATCGCCCATTCTTTGCCCGGTCCGAACGGTTTCGGCAGCTCTTCCTCTTTCGGAGCATTCAGCGAAATCTGACCTTCCAGCGCCTTCCGTTCGGTCTCCGACGCGTGGGCCAGCCAGTCTTTCTGTGCGTTTGCCAGGAATCCCTGATAGCTGGCTCCGCCTGTCTTCGTCGCGGCCTCTTTGTAATAAGCCAGGTAGGCCTGCCGCTGCTCCAGCGTCCAGCCGTACTTCATATTCCGCAACGCGAACGCGTAGTGAGCCTTATTCAGGTCCGGCATATTGGCGAGCATCTGAGCGATCGTGCCCCCGTAGCCGCCGTTCCGGGCGAGCACTTCGGTCCAGTCGTAAGCCGAATCGCCATCCGGCGCCGCAAGCAACTTCAGTGTTTTGTCGATGACCGTTGGCGAGTTCAGATACACGAGCAGCTGAACCAGCTCGCGATTGAGGTCCGTCGACTTCGCCGGGTAGTGAGCGTCAAACGACTTCGCGAGCGCAGCCGCCGTTGCGGCATCGGGACCACCGAGTCGCACAAACACAAGCGACAAAGCCCGCACCAGGTCGAGCTGCTGCGAATCGTCGAGCGAAGTGAAATCGAGTCCCGCCAGTTTCTCCGTGATCGCTCTTGCGGACTCTTTGCTGCCCTGCCGCGCCAACGCGACGCTCGCCGTGATCAGCGCTTCCGGGCTCGTCTCTGAGAGAACTTTGCCCTGCCACAATTTCGGATCGGCGTGTTCAATCGCGACTCGAGCCGCGTAGCGGATATGGCGGTCTTCGTTGGCGAGGAACTGCCACAACCAGTCAACGTCCTTCGCGGTTGCTCCCTTTTTATGATGTGCCTCGATCTTCTGACGGATTCCCCGTTGGACGCCGGGCTCCAGATTCGGACTTCCCGGAGCGGTGTTGACTCCGTCGCCGGTGTAGGTGACTCGGAACAGGCCCGACTGTGTGCCTCGCCCGCCCATCGTGAAATACATCGCTCCGTCCGGTCCGATTTCGACATCCGTCAGCGGCAGCGGCGTTCGCGACAGGAACTCTTCCCGCTCGCCGACGTAGCTTGAGCCCGACTCGGTCAGATGCACGGCGTACATCGTGCCGAAGGTCCAGTCGCAGCAGTAGAGGGCTCGCTGATACTTGTAAGGGAACTTCGCTCCCGTACCGAACGCGACGCCGACCGGTGAACCCGGGCCAATGTCCACAACCTGAGGCAGGCTGTCGACGTAGTAGGCCGGCCATTTCCCCGTGCCGCTTCGCCATCCGAATTCGCTGCCCGACGTCACATGGCAGATTCGAGTCGGGCGGTACCAGGGCGAACCCATGTCCCATTCCATGTCCGCGTCGTAGGCAAACAACTCGCCCTCCGGGCTGAAGTCCATGTCGTACGGATTGCGGTAGCCGGTGCTGACGATCTCCCAGGTCTTGCCGTCCGGATCGGTCTTCGCAATCCAGCCACCGGGTGCGAGCTTGCCCGCAGCGTGACCTCGCGCGTCCCACTGGCGAGGCAGCAGAAGATCCTCACTCCAATTTGAGGGAAGACGGCTGGCGTCAAAGTTCTGTGGCGGGTCCGTGTGGTTTCCGGCGATGAGGTAAATCGACTTGCCATCCGGAGAGAGCCGCAGCGCGTGAGGTCCGTGCTCGCCCCCGCCGTGAATTGCCTTGAGCTTCTCCATCTTGTCGTACTGATCGTCGCCTGTCGTATCGGTGAGCCGATAAAGCCCGCTGCCCGGTCCGCCATTGGCCGACACGTAAAGCGACCCGAAGGCAAACAACATGCCATGCGCAGAGGTCATGCTGACTTTGAGTTTTTCAACCGTCGTCGGCTTGTCGCTGCCGATCGGCGAGGGAGTGATCCGGAACAGCCCTTTGCCGCCCTGGTCGCTCGCGATGATGCGGCCTTTATCGTCGAAGGTCATGCTGACCCACGATCCCTCGGTGTCTTTATCGACGTCGAAAATCTTTTCCACCTGGAAACCGGGCAGCAGCTGAAACACGTCGCGAGGCACACGGCTCACCAGACCGGCACCACCGTTCGGTTTGGAAAAGACATCGCCCCACGGACCAACGCCCATTTTGCCGTGAGTCGTTGTGTCGACAATTTTCGAAAAGTCCTTCGACAGCGAGGCTTCCCAGGACGAGTCCGAAATCAGATACGACTTATTTTTCTCGCCAGGATTCATGACCAGCTTCAGAGCGAATCCGGCGACGTTGCCCTCGTTCGTGGCTTTGACCAGAAAGGTGTTGCGTCCCTGCTTCAGATGCTTCGCCACGTCCGCTCTCACGGGCGTCCCCCACTCGTTGCTGGACAGGATGCGCTGGTCGTTGAGGAACACCTCCATCCCGTTATCGCATGTCGCGATGACGGCGCCGGATCGGGCAGTCGTCTCAAACTCCTTTCGCAGCCAGCAGGCCTGCGGAGTCTGATCGGCTTTCGCCCAGATCCAGTTGGGTGCGGGTCCGCCGGAAATGTCGATTGCTTTCGGCCGGGGCGCGGCGGGCTGCGGGGTGCCGTCCTCTGACTTCACGACGGATTCCTGAACTTCAGGCAACTGTGTTTTGACCTGAGCCGCAACAGGGCCGGCGGCAGAAATCAGAATGGAGGCGAGTACAAGGGCGACAGTTAGTTTCATGGTGGGTTCCATCAGGCAGGCCGAGCAGTCCGTTGAAAATTGTCGCGGCACGGCGCAAGCCTTCCGGTCTGGATGCATTTTCCCATGCAAAACCGGGTGGCTTGTGCCGCTCCGCTACCTGCGACTGGCTTTTTCAACGAACTGCGAAATGAGGACTTGCTTACGATAGGGAATCGCCCGGACGGAGAAAAGCAGCCACGATTTTGAGGTGGCGGCCGCAGGACGCCTTCCCTCAGTCTGCGAGCCCGCAAACGGTCCGGGCCGACGAAAAAGTCGAATCGTTTCAGCGGAGCGCCGCGACTTTCCCCACGGGCACTTCGGCGTTCATTCGTCCCGCATGAGTCTGAACTTTATCAAAGTGCCAGATCCCGGTTGACACGCAATACATAGACTGGCAATCTATTGGCGTTCTACCCGTCAGGAGAGGGAGCGATGTCCAGTCTGAATCCGGAGCTTGTTCGAGGCAGCCTCGATCTGATGATCCTGTCGGTTCTGTCCGACGGAGCGCAGTACGGCTACCTCATCCAGCAGAAACTGAAGGCAGCCAGTGGTGAAATGATCGAGCTGAAAGCGGGCACGATGTACCCGATTCTGCATCGACTGGAGTCGAACAAGCTCGTCCGCTGCCGCTGGGACGAGTCCACCGGCCGCCGCCGGAAGTGGTATGAGCTGACGGTGGCCGGAAAAAAGCACTTGAAAAAACGGGTCGGCGAATGGCAGGCCTACGTGCAGTGCCTGCAGAGAATTCTCGGTCCGCTTGTTGATCCGTCGCCGCAACCTGCGTAACTGAAATCTGATTTGGAATTGAGAGTGCCGCCACTCACGGAGCTTGTCATGCCGGAACGCGAATTCGAACTGTACCTCGACCTGCTCGGCAAGCTGCTGAAGCTGAGCCCCGAACAGAAGTCATCGATCTCAGACGAATTGCGGGACCACCTCGAAGAACGCTTCGAGGAGCTTGTCCAGTCCGGCCAGTCGCGGGACGACGCGATTCGGCAGGCGCTCGACGAATTCGGCGACGCGGCCGGTCTCGCCGTTGATTTCACAAAGGTTTCCCCGAAGAAAATCCGGAGGGCCATCATGAGAACCACAGCCGTCACAACTGCAGTCACCGCCCTGGCCGCGTTCCTGTTCGTGTACTTCGGTCCGGGAAAAGGTGGTGCCGAAGGGCCAGGCGGCACGATTGCGCGTGCCGAACCCGGGGACAACAAACCCGTCGCTTCGGGCGTCGACTACCTCGCCGATAAAGAGTTGTTTCCGGAAGTCCTGGACCGGCCAACTTCAGTGGACTTCTTCGACACGCCGCTCAGCGAGGTGATGCTGTACCTCAGCGACCTTCACAAGGTACCGATTATCGTCGACCGGACTGGCCTGGAGGATGCCGGACTCGCTTTGGATGAGCCCGTCACACTGCGGGCCGAATCGCTGCCTCGCGCGTACTTCGAAGCCCGGCAGAAAGCAGAGCAGGAAAAGAAACCGCTTCCCCCGTTGCCACCCAACGCGGACGAAGTCCCGTTGCGTTTGCTGCTCGACTGGATCTGCGAACCACTTCAGCTGGGCTGGTACATGGATACGGGTCTGATTCACGTGACGCCGCGTTACAGGGAATTTGAGCATCAGATTCCTCGCAGCTACGACATCACTGGCTTGCTGAAGAGCGGCCTCGAGAAATCGCAGCTGATCGATCTGATCGAGACACTCGACGCTTCGTGGTCATTTATTGACGGAGAAGGCGGAACTCATGCGATTGTCGGAAATGTCCTGACCGTCCGGCAGAACTGGAGAGTTCATCGCAACATTGCGGAATTACTTTCCATCCTGTCGTCCACCAGGCACAAACCGTACCGCTACCTGACCGACCATGATCGGCACATCCGCCTGCTAAGCCAGCTTCAGCAGAAAGTGTCTGTCGACTTCGTTGACACTCCACTCAACGAGTGTGTTGAGTTCTTCGCCGACGCGCTTGAGATTCGGATTTTCATTGACACGACGGGGCTGGAAGATTCCGGAATCGGGACCGACGAACCAATCAATCTCGCCCTGTCCGATGTGCCGCTTCAAAAAGCCATCGCGGTCGCACTTGATCCGCTCCGGCTGACGCTGGTTGTGGTGAACGGTCGCCTGACACTGACAACAATCGACATGGCGAATGAGCATCTGCACGCGGTGCTTTATGACGTTTCTGATGTGTTCTCGGGCGACGATGTCGAAGCTTTTTCGGAAGCCATCCAGGCGACAACGGACGGCTGGTGGGAAAACATCGACGGCGCCGGTGGAGACGCGCTGACACTGACGGACACGGGCAGAATTCTGGTTCGTCAGACCGACGTCGTGCACAACCTGATTCGAGACATGATCGCGTGGAGCCGCAAATCGAGAGACGTCGTCGATGAAGCGACGACGAAGGCTCAGGCGGAAGCCGCGGCACGATTGGCTCAGCAACTGACCACGCGGTTTTATCGAATGGACCGCGACTCGGCCGAAGACCTGCTCAGCCTGCTTCCAGAAGTCGTCGCCCCTGAATCATGGAAGTCGGAAGCCAACCCGGACGGCGGCTTCATCCGCAAAGTCGCCGCCGGGCGACGCATTCTGGAAGTCAAAGGTCAGGTGCTCTCCGGACAGGCACAGCTCGGTGGAGAGAACCCGGCTCAGAATCCTGTTCAAACGGGAAAGAAGCCAGCACAGCCAGAAGTCCCCGAGGTCAAAACTTCCGTCGTGATCCCGGAAGCGATTCTGGTCATTCGCCAGTCTCAGAATGTCCACCGAAAGATCGAAAAGTTTCTGACCGGACTGGGCATCAACTGGAATTCGACCGATGAAGACGGAAAATTCCTCGGCGGCACGTTGTTGGGCCAGGGCGGTGGCGGCGGCTACTTTTAGCAGCCCGTTGAAAAAGGGCCACTTTTTCAACGGGCTGTTAGTACGACAGCGCTAAGTCGGACAGCCGTAGCCGAAGTCGCCGAGACTTCGGGAGATTCCAAACACCTGAATTCTGGCGAATCCAGCTACTCTGCGCTGTCGTATTAGTTAGGCGCGTTACGTGCCACTCAATAAAAAGAGGCTGGCAAATTGCCAGCCTCTTTCGCATTTCACATTCGCCCGTTGCGACGAATCGTACGAACTCCTATTCGACCTGAACGCGGAACGGCATGACCGTCATCCGCTTTTCCCGGACGAGCATCTGCAGGACGCTTAGGGCAGACAGCTCGCGGGCGAGTTCCGGTGAGAACGACCTCAGGGCGTTGATCACGGCTGACGCCTGGCCGGTCGCTGGGGCCTGGACATCGCCGAGCGGGCCGAAGAGTGCTTCGAACGGGCTTGTCGGTTTGGGCAGGATGACTCGCTCGAGCTCCTTGGATGGATCGAGGCCGGCCAGTTTCTGAGCCTTCGCGACGGCGTCGTCGAGCGTCCCGAGCTCGTCGATCAGGTTCAGTTTTTTGGCCATGTTGCCGGTGTAAACACGACCGCGGGCAAGCTTCTCGAGGTCATCCAGTTTCATGCCTCGCGCGTCGGCACATTTCGACGTGAATTGAACGTAGATTTCCGTCATGAGTTTTTTCATCGCGGCTTTCTCACTGTCCGTGAACGGTGTTGTGCCGCTCATTGCCCCCGCATTCTTACCTCGCTGAATGATGCTCGTTGTGAGGCCGATTTTTTCGAACAGGCCGCCGGTCGCCAGTTTGCCGCCGACGACGCCGATCGAACCGGTCAGTGTCCCCGGCTCGGCGTAGACCTCTTTGCAGCCCATCGCGATGTAGTAACCACCGCTCGCCGCCGTGTTGCCCATGCTGGCGACGACGGGCTTTTTGCATTTCTTGAGGGCTCGCCAGATCAAGTCGCTCGCGAGCGCGCTGCCGCCCGGGCTGTCAATTCGCAGGACGATCGCTTTGACCTGATCGCTGTCCTCCGCCTGCTCGATCGCCTTCACGAGAGTTGTCGAGCCGAGGACTTCGCCACCGAACGGATCGTTCGTACTGCGACCGGTCATGATCACGCCCGTCGCGTGGATGACGGCGATCTTGTCTCCGGATGTCACACGACGCGCTGTCGGAACGCCCATCATCAGATTCATCATCTTCATCATGCCGGCCAGGCCGCTGAAGTCGGTGTCGACTTTCTCCTTGCCGTAATCTTTGCGGATCGTCTTGCCGCCGTATTCCTTCACGAGGATCGTCTCGACTTCGTCCTCGTAGGCGAGTCGGTCGATCAGGCCGAGTTTTTTCGCAGCGGCTGCCGTGTGAGGCCCGTTGTCAATCGCCTCTTCGACTGCCTTCCGATCCAGCTTTCGCGACTTCGCGATTGTGGTGACGATCTGCTCGTAGTAGTCGTCGAGCATCGCTTCCATTTCTTCCCGGAATGCGGGGCTCATTTCGGTGCGGGTGTAAGGTTCGGCCGCGCCTTTGTACTCGCCAACCTGCATCATGTCGGCGTGGACTCCGATGTTCTCAAACAGTTTTTTGTAGAACATCACTTCCATCCGCAGGCCGAGAACCATGACGGCTCCGCCTTCCGGCATGATGATCTCGTCACAGGCACACGCCAGCATGTACGAGTGAGTTGCCGGTTCATCGACAACAGCGATGACTTTCTTGCCGGCCTTGCGGACACGTTCGATCGACTGAAGGAACTCGTTGAGCTTGGCCCAGCCGAGTGACGGGCCATCCAGTCTCAGCACGAGGCCGGAAATTTCATCGTCCGTCGCCACTTTGTTGATCCGGTCCAGGCCGGACGCGAGGTTCTCGGTGGCGGCGCCGAACAGGCCTGGCAGAGAGGCTCCCTCGGGATAGCTGCCTTTGATCACGATGTGAGCCCACGCGGTGGGCAGGTCTTTCGTCGCGACCTTTTCGTCGCCCGGCGCGAAGCCGAACACCGTCGTCGGAGCCGCAACCGCAAGAGTCAGAGCTGCGATCAGCAGCGACATGATTGAGTTTGCCCGTGCCGGCATCGTTCATCCTTTCAGCAGGTGGAGAAGCGTAACGGCCAGATGATAACGACCGGTGAGGTGGATGCGATGCGACATGCCGGATTGGTGGCGGTTGACACTCTCTCGCGACTGCTCTGGTCGACGCTCCTGGATTTGCCTACGTTGGTTCCCGTCCTGAAGTGTTTCTCCGGCTGGGTGAGGCATAGTCCTGCTGAACGAATCGCCGGTTCCGGTTGTAGCGCTTTGCATGGCAGGTTTGGGCTTCTCGACAACAGCTCACTCGACCTGGTGGCAGTTTCTGAAGTAAACGTTTTCTGACGGGCCGAACGGCCGTGACTGCTGAGCCAGAACGAAAACAACCCGACTCAAATTCAATGAGTAACGTGATGAAAAAAATTCTCGTAACCGGCGGCTGCGGATTCATCGGTTCCAACTTCATTCGGCTTCAGCTGGATGCCTACCCGGATGTTGAGATCGTCAACGTCGACGCCCTCACTTATGCGGGGAATCCGGAAAACCTGGCGGACATCGATTCCGACTCGCGATACCGCTTCGAGAAAGGTGACATCGCCGACCCCGACTTCATCGAAGATCTGCTCGCGACATCGAACGTCGACGCCGTTGTGAACTTCGCGGCAGAAAGCCACGTCGACCGCAGCATCCTCGATTCCGGACCGTTCGTGCAGACGAACATCGTCGGCACGCAGGTCATGCTGGACGCGGCCCGCAAGGTCGGCGTCGAGCGTTATCTGCAGGTCTCGACCGATGAGGTTTATGGCACTCTCGGGAAAGAGGGCTTCTTCACAGAAGAGACGCCGCTCGCCCCGAACAGTCCGTACTCGGCGTCGAAGGCCGCAGCAGACATGCTCGTACGGTCGTATTTTCACACTCACAAATTTCCGGTGATCATCACCCGCTGCTCGAACAATTACGGCCCCTATCAGTTTCCTGAAAAGCTGATTCCGCTGTTTATCAGCAACGCGTTGAACGATCAGTCGCTGCCGGTTTACGGCAAGGGCGACAACGTTCGCGACTGGATCCACGTGATGGACCATGCTCGCGGAGTCGACGCGGCTCTGCGAAAAGGCGTACCGGGCGAGGTCTACAACTTCGGGGGCCACGGTGAACTGCAGAATCTCGAACTGACAAAGAAACTGCTCGACGCTCTCGACAAACCGCACTCGCTGATCAAGTACGTCGAAGACCGCGCCGGACACGACTTCCGTTACGCGATCGACACGGCGAAAGCCGAACGTGAGCTCGGCTGGGCTCCGCAGGTCGACTTCGAAACCGGGCTGCGAGACACCATCGACTGGTACCTGGGCAACCCAGTCTGGGTCGAACGCGTGAAAAGCGGAGCCTATCGCGACTACTATGAGACGCAGTACGGCAATCGCCTTGGAGCTGAGGCGTAGCGCGTGCGAAAGATTTCCGGAAAGTAACCCGAAGCGTCAGTTTTGAAGTTGCACACTTCAGCCCCGAAGCGGCGACAGTACATAGCCGTGGGTGAAAGCCCACGGAAAGGGGACGGAATGAACATGTGAGCCGCGAAGCGGCGGCAGCAGACACGATTGCTGTCGCCGCTTCGCGGCTTTGGCAGTTTTTCCTCTGGTTCTGCGGGCTTACGCCCGCAGCTATGTGCTGCCCTCGCTTCGCGACTCAAAAGTGCGCAACTTCAAAAAGCGTCAGCGAGGGCGAAGGTCGTTCGGTACTGAGAGCGTTTCGGCATAGTCCCTCGCTCACGCTTCGCGTTTCCTGGAGAACCGGACACCATCCAGCGGGCCGAGTCAGTTTGCATCGGAGGCAGGCATGTCGAGCAACGGGAAGAACGAGCCGGAAGCGGCCGTCGAGCGGGACTTGTGGCTGGGGTTTGACCTCGGCGGCACGAAGATGATGGCGTGTGTCTGCGACAGCGAGTTCCGCATTCTCGGTCGTAAACGAAAAGCGACGAAGGGCCACGAAGGCAGCGAAGCCGGCATCGACCGCGTCAAGCAGGTCATCGATCGTGCTCTGGAAGAAGCCGAAGTCACAGTCGAGCGGCTTGCGGGGATCGGCATTGGCATCCCCGGCCCTGTCGACACCGAAGCCGGAATCGTGCTCGAAACGCCGAATCTCGGCTGGAAAAATCTGCCGCTGCGGGAAATTCTCGAAAAGCAATACGGCTGCCCCGTGGTGGTCCTCAACGATGTCGACGCTGGCGTTTATGGCGAGTACCGCCTGGGATCCGCGCGCGACGCTCGTTGTGTCGTCGGTCTGTTTCCCGGAACGGGAATCGGCGGCGGCTGCGTTTATCACGGAGAAATTCTCACCGGTGACCGGATCTCATGTTTCGAGGTCGGTCACATGCGCGTTCAGCCGGACGGTCCGCTGTGCGGCTGTGGTCAGCACGGATGCCTGGAGGCGGTCGCCAGTCGACTCGCGATTTCTTCCGCAGCCGCGCGGGCAGCGTACCAGGGCAGCGCGCCGCACCTGAAACAGATTGCCGGAACCGACCTTTCGGAAATCCGCAGCGGAGTGCTGGCCGAATCGATTCGTGAAGGCGATGTCGTGGTCGAGCAGATCGTTCGCGAGGCCGCCGAGAAGCTCGGCATGGCGGCTGGCTGGCTGGTGAATCTCGTCGGGCCGGATGTCCTGCTGCTGGGCGGAGGGCTGGTGGAAGCTCTGCCTGGAATCTACGCGGACGAAGTGCAACGAGCGGCCGAGGCTCAAGTCATGCCCTCGTTCCGCGGCAGCTTCCGAGTCTGCGTTGCCAACCTGGGCGACTTCGCCGCCGTCAAAGGTGCAGCTGCGTGGGCTCAGAAAAAAGTCAAAGAGAAAGAGAGCGTCGAGCCCGTCGTACGAAGGCTGGCATAGCAAGTCCGCAATGCTGAGAACGCCTGGGTCGCGTCCCTGATGGGTCACTCCGGAGAGCAGTTCATGCGAATCGTCCTGGCAGCCTGGCTTCTCGTTGGTTCTTCCTCACTGCTGTGCGCTGCCGAGCCGACGCACTCCCAGGCCGTCTCCGCGATAAAACGGGCCGTCGAGTTTGCTCAGAACAAACTCGCCGCCGGGGGCGGAGCTTACCTCTGGCAGTACGCGTCGGATCTCAGCGAACAGGAAGGCGAGCAGAAAGCGACCGCCACGCAAGGCTGGACTCAGCCGCCAGGAACTCCGTCCGTCGGCGAGGCGTTTCTGGAAGCGTACCTCGTCACCGGTGAGCCGTTTCTGCTGGAAGCAGCCAGAAAAACCGGACACGCGCTCGCCGCGGCGCAGCTCGAATCGGGTGGCTGGGACTACCGGATCGAGTTCTCACCCGAGGCGCGCGAGGCGTGGCGGTTCCGAGACGAAGTCGAACGCGGTGCGAAGATTTCCTCGAAGGCGAAGAACGTCTCGACGCTCGACGATGACACGACGCAGTCGGCCTTGCGGTTCCTCATGAAGCTCGACGTGACGCTGAAGCAGGACGACCAGCGAATTCACTCGACCGTCGAGTACGCGCTGCAGTCACTTCTGAAAGCGCAGTACCCGAACGGTGCCTGGCCGCAACGGTATTCCGAATTTCCCGATTCGAAAGATTTCCCGGTGCTCAAGGCGTCGTACCCGGACACCTGGCCGCGCGAGTACCCGAAGGCCGACTACCGCAGCTACTACACATTTAACGATGACACGCTGGCCGACATGATCGACACGATGCTGCTGGCCGGTGAACTTTACGGCGAGTCGCGTTACACCGCCGCGGCCGGAAAGGCGGGCGAATTCATCCTGCTCGCGCAGATGCCGGAGCCGCAACCAATCTGGGCTCAGCAGTACAACGCGAAAATGCATCCGGCGTGGGCGAGAAAATTTGAACCCGCTTCGGTCACCGGCGGTGAGTCACAGGGCGTCATCCGGATCCTGCTCCACCTCTTCCGCAGAACGGGTGATAAAACATTCCTCGAACCAATTCCGCGTGCTCTGAACTTTCTGGAAGAGCACGAACTGCCTGGCGAGCCTGGTCGACTCGCGCGGTTCTACGAACTCAAAACAAGCCGCCCGCTGTACTTCACGAAGGACACCTACATTCTCACGTACGACGATTCGAACCTGCCGACGCACTACGGATTCAAAATCGACTCGCGAGTGAAACGTCTTCGCAGCGAGTACGACGACGCCGTCAAAGGCGGCAAAGACGAGCGGCCGTTGTGGACGACCACTCGAAAGCAGCCGGAAAAGATCTCACGCCTGTCGCTGGACGCCGAACAACTGATCGCGTCCCTGGATTCCCGGGGAGCCTGGACGGAAGACGGCAAGCTGAAAGCCAGCGGCAACAGCACGAAGCCGCAGAAGATCATCTCGATGAGCACGTTCGCGAAGAATCTGGCGAGACTCTCCGCCTTCGTTGCCGCGACTCGGCAGAAATGAGCGTTCAAGCAGCGTTTCAATCATCGGCCGGCGAGTCGGCAGAAATCTCTGCGAGGGTTTCTTCGAGAATCACCAAGGCGTCCCACATCGCTGGGAAGCCGGCATAAGCTGCGACCTGGAAAAGGGCCTCGCAGATTTCCTCGACGGTGGCTCCGTTTCGCAAGGCCATTTTCAGGTTGAGCTTCAACGCGCTGATTCGGCCCAGCGCTGCGAGAGTGCAGATACTGCACAGAGATCGCGTCTTGAGGTCGATGCCGCCGCGAGTCCAGATCCGGCCGCCGACGACAGACACAACTTCCGTTTCGAAATCGGGGCAGACCGCGCGGAATCGAGCGGTGAGTGCCTCGATGTTTTCCTCGCCGACCATCCGAGCGAACTGTGCATAGCCTTTTTCGTAGTCATCGCTCATCTCATTGCTCCTGCGGTGCGACAGGATGTTCCGGATTGTCCCTCCGGGACGGACTCCAGCACGGGCTTTCCTCTCGACGACCGCTCATTGAAATAGTGAGCACCCGAAGGTGAACAGTACGATGAGCCTCGACTTCTCGTCCAACCAGCAGACGGTGCGCGCACGGCATGCAGCAGCAGCTTCGACAAATTTTGATTCCCGTCCTGATCCTGGCGGGCGGAGCCGGTGGGTACTACTGGCTGGCCCACTCGAAAGAGGCACCGCCGCGTGTCGTCGCGCCGTCGCTTCCTCCGCTGGTCGAGGCACAGCTCGCGGCCGCTCATTCCGGTAGCTTTCCGATTCGCGTTCACGGAGTCGTCGTGCCGTACCGCGAGATCCGGATCGCCGCCGAAGTTTCGGGCCGGATTGTGAAGAAGAATGAGGCCGCGCGCGGCGGACGGTTTGTGACGGCGACAACTCCCCTGCTGACGATCGACCCCGAACCGTACGGGCTCGAAATCGAAAAACTCGACCACGAAGCGAAACAGGCCGAGCTGGAGACGCAGCGCGCGGAGCTGGAGCTCCAGCACTCCGCAAAGTTGATCGAGCTGGCCGAGCGACGCCTGGAACTTGCCAGGCAGGAAGTCAAACGCCTCACTTCAACGACGGCCGAGGTCACCTCCACGCAGGCAGAGCGCGACGAGGCCGAGCAGAAACTGCTGCAGGTTCAGGATGTTCTGACAGTCCTTGAGAATCGGCGCGAGGTGCTGCCACTGCAGCTCGCCGAACTTCAGACCAAAGCCGAACTGATTGCTTCACGGAAACGACAGGCCCAGCTTGACCTGTCGCGAACGCAGATCATTGCACCTCTGGATGCGATCATCACGGCGGACCTGCAGGAAGCCGGCAACTTTGTCGAGCCCGGCGATCATCTGCTGACGCTGCAGGACCCCTCGCAGTTCGAAGTGAACTGCCGGCTCCGCAGCGAGGATCTGCTCTGGCTGCAGGACTCGGTCACAGCAGACGGTCAGGATCCGCCAGCCAACGAAAGGCGGCTCAAGGCCGCGCTGGAGATCCCGGAGCGACCTGCCACCGTCACGTTTCAATCCGGGGGCGAGACATTCCGATGGCAGGGCACGCTGGCTCGAACTGACGGCTCGGGATTTGACGCGACGACGCGGACGCTCGCCTGTCGAGTGGTCGTCGATCAGCCTCTCCGCGAGGAAGCATTGGGGCCGCCGAGTCTGATCGACGGGATGTTCGTCGATGTCGAAGTCGAAGTGACACCGCGCACCAGGCTGCTCGCCATTCCGCGCGCTGCTTTGCAGCCGGACGGGCAGGTGTGGATCGTCAACGACGGAAAGCTGACGGTGCATCGCGTCCAACCGGTTCGAATCACCGAGTCGATCGTGCTGCTGCGGGCGGATCGGACCACAATCAAATCCGGTGCCCGCGTCGTGACCTCGACGCTGCCGATCGCTTTCGACGGAATGGACGTCCGGGAAAGGGCGACGCCGTGAAAGCCGTCGTCTCGTGGGCCGTCCGAAACAGCCCGGCGATGAACACCCTGATGCTGGCTGTGGTCGTCGCGGGCGCGGCGTGCATGTTTCAGCTTCGTCGAGAGCGATTCCCCGAGTCGCAGCCGGAGACGATTCAAATCTCCGTCTCCTATCCCGGTGCGAGCCCGGAGGAAACGGAGCACTCCATCTGCCTGCGGATCGAGGAAGCGATCCGCTCGGTGTCCGGCATCAAGAAGATCACGGCCATCGCGCAGGAAGGCAGCGGCTCCGTGTCGGCCGAACTCGAAACGCACTTCGTCGATCCGCACTACGTTCTGAACGAGGTGCGCTCGGCCATCGAACAAATCTCGACGTTTCCCGAGAACGCCGAGAAGCCGCAGGTGCGACTCAACGTTCGATTCCGAAATGTCATTTCCCTGGCGCTGGTGGCTCCACCGGAAAACATTCCCGAGGGCGACGAGAAACGCTCGATCCGCGAACGCGAGCCGGCGACGCTGCAACTGCGGTACGTTTACGAGCAACTGCGCGAGGAACTGCTGCTGCTGCCCGCGGTGTCTCATGTGAATTCCTGGCAGCGGAAGCCCTACCAGATTGATGTCGAGATCTCCGAGTCCACGTTACGGCAGTTCGGACTGACTCATGCCGACGTCACGGACGCAATTCGAAAAGCGAACATCGAAGTCCCGGCCGGCGAACTGAGGACAGACCAGACCGAGTACCTGCTCCGCATCACTGACCGAAATCTGACGGGCAGCGGCATCGCATCGATTCCCGTCGTCCATCGACCGGACGGAGTCGTGCTGACGGTCGGCGATCTGGGCACGGTCCATGACGGGCTCATCGATCTCGACATGTTCGCGCTCGTCAACGGTCGGCCGGCGATGGTTCACGAAGTCGTCCGCACGCCGTCTCAGGACATGTTCGAGATTTACGAGCAGGTCAAAACGCTCGCCGACCAGAAACAGCTTCCGGACGGCTATGAGCTCATGATCTGGAACGACTACTCGCGGCAGGCTCGCGAGCGGCTTCAATTGCTGACGGATAACGCGTTGTTCGGGCTGGTTCTCGTCTTTGTGATTCTCGCATTGTTTCTGCACGGTCGCCTCGCGTTCTGGGTGGCAGCAGGAATCCCGGTCGCTCTGTTCGGCACTTGTGGAATCATGCTGTTGTGCGGCGCGACTTTGAATCTGTACTCGATGTTTGCATTCGTGATGGCCCTGGGGATTGTGGTCGACGATGCGATCGTCGTTTCCGAAAACGTCTTCCGGCATCGGCAGATGGGCAAGTCCGCACTCCAGGCGGCGATCGACGGAACCTCAGAAGTCGCGACGTCGGTTATCTGTTCCGTGTTGACAACCGTGATCGCGTTTCTGCCACTCGTCTGGGTGAGCGGCGAGCTTGGCAAACGGATCGCCGTGATCCCGCTCGCCGTCGTGTCGATGCTGCTGATCTCACTGGTCGAGGGACTGCTGATCCTGCCTTGCCACCTTTCTCACCTGCCTGAGCCTCGGGACACGTGGCTCAGTCGACTTCCAAAGCTCACTGAGCGAGGTCTCAACCGAATCATCGATCGAATTTACATGCCGGCGCTGAGATGGTGCCTGGCCCGACCGGCGATCGCGATCAGCTCATCTGTCGCCGTCGTCTGCCTCACCGTTGGTCTTTACCACGGTGGATTCACGCGGTTCGTGCTGGAAAAAAAACTCGACTACGCCTTCGTTTATACGACGGTCGAATATCCAAAAGGCACGCCGCCTCACGTCATCGACAAAGCCACGCGCAGCCTGGAAGCGTCGATCAATCGAGTCGACGCCGGCACAGGACCGAACGGCGAAAAACTGTTCTGGCTGGTGTACCGAGCAGTCGGTTTCTCAAAGGAACTGCAGACACATCGCGGTGAGATCGCTGTCGAGTTCGATCCGGAGCTCGCATTTCGTCCGGAGTTTCTCGGCAGCCAGCAGGTCATTTCGAAGTGGCGTGACGAGGCCGAAGAGTTTCCCGACGCGCTACGCGTCATGTTCTGGGGAATCAACAGCGGGAAGGGCGGGCGACCGATCGAGGTTTCACTCCTCGCCAGCGATGTCGACCAGCTTGAGACGATCGCCACGGCCGTCAAGGAGCAACTGGCAACCTATGCCGGAGTACACGACATCATCGACAGCCGAGGTCCCGGCAAGTGGGAACTGCAGCTCAAACTGAAACCGGACGCCCAGGCGATCGGCGTGAGACTGGATGAAATCGCAAAAACGGTCCGGGCCGCTTACTACGGTGACGAAGCGATGCGCCTGCAGCGGGGCCAGCATGAGGTGCGATTGGTGGTTCGCTACCCGCCGGACGAAAGGCATGGTCTGGCAACACTCGACGAAATCCGCGTCCGCCTGCCGGACGGTCGCGAGGTGCCGTTGCCCGAACTTGTCGACGTCACTGTCCAGCGCGGCTACTCGCAGATTCTGCGCATCGACCAGCAGCGAGCCGTGACAATTCAGGCGGATGTCAATGAGGACGAAGCCAACTCGCGAGACATCGTCACCGACCTGCGCGAGAACTTTCTCCCCGACCTGCTCTCCAGCAACCCCGGAGTCATCACGCGCTGGGAGGGCCAGCAGAAAGAAACACGAGAGTCCGTCGGCAGCCTGTTTATCGGATTTGCCATCGCCATCTTCGGCATGTTCGGTCTGCTGACGCTGGAGTTTCGATCGTACGTGCAGCCGCTGCTGATCCTCGCTGTCATCCCGTTCGGCTTCACGGGAGCGATCTGGGCTCACTGCCTGTTCGGCGAGCCGATCACGCTCTTCAGCCTGTTCGGCATGGTGACTCTGTCAGGCATCCTGGCGAACGACTCGATCGTTCTCATCGACTTTATCAATCGTCGACGCGAGGAAGGCGCGACCGTTTACGAGGCCATCATCGAATCCGGTCGCTCGCGTTTCCGCCCGGTCGTTCTGACATCCGTCACAACCGTCGCGGCCCTGCTGCCGCTTCTGTTCGAGCGGAACACGCAGGCACAGAACCTGATCCCGATGGCCCTGAGCGTTGCGGGAGGTCTCAGCCTGGCCACGGTCTGGGTGCTGCTGTTCGTCCCGCTTCTCTACCGACTGACCTGCCGGGATGACGGGCACGCGACCGACGGCACTGTTGTTGTCTGACTCGGTTTTCGCAACAGTCTGCATGTTGAGTTCGCGTCGGACCGAATGCTGCTACCTTGCAGGAATCCCGCTCGGTCTGTCGACGAACTGTTTCTGCCAGACGAGAGATTCTGCCATGTCCCGCCGACCCCGGTTGTGGCTCGCCGTGCTGTTTTTGATGTCGGCCGTCGTCACAAATACAGCTCCTGCCGATCCCAGCGAGCCCGCCCGCAGCGAAAAACTGAACGTTGTTTTCCTTCTTGCCGATGATCTCGGCTGGACGGGCCTGCGCTGTTTTGGCAGCGATTTTTATGAGACGCCAAATCTCGATCGTCTGGCCGCCCGCTCAACGAGATTCACGAATGCGTATGCAGCCTGCACGGTTTGTTCGCCGACGCGGGCTTCCATCATGACCGGCATGTACCCGGCCCGACTGCATCTGACGGACTTTATCGCCGGCCAGAATCGCCCATTCGCAAAACTCAGCATTCCTGACTGGACGAAGTTCCTCGAACACCGCCACGTCACCATCGCCGAGGCATTGCAGCAAGCCGGCTATCGGACAGGCATGATCGGCAAATGGCACCTCGATCAGCGTGGAGCCCGCGCGAATGAGTTTGCTCCGGTCCGCCACGGCTACGACGAGCAACACTTCAAACCGCCCGGCACGCGCGGCTATTTCATTCCGGAGAAGTTCAAGCCGCTCGGAGAATCCGGCAGCCGCTACGCGACGGACTACCTCACCGACCAGGCGGTCGACTTTATCGAGAGAAGCAAAGACAAGCCGTTTTTCCTCTACTTTGCGTACCACACTCCCCACACGCCGATTGAGGGCCGTGAGGACCTCGTCGCCGAATTCCGGGCGAAGGTCCGGGAAGATGCGACTCACAAGAACCCGGTTTATGCGGCCATGGTCAAAAGCCTCGACATGAGCGTCGGGCGAGTCCTGCAGCAACTGGAGAAAAGTGGAGTTGCCGATCGAACACTCGTTGTCTTCACGTCGGACAATGGCGGGCTGACTCAGCGATACGGAAAACACGACGGCTTCACCGAGAACCTTCCGCTGCGGCGCGGCAAGGGCTCCGCGTACGAGGGAGGAGTCCGCGTTCCAACGATCGTTTATCTGCCCGGAGTCTCGAAGCCAGGATCCGACTGCGACGAGCCGGTCTGCACGATTGACTGGTATCCAACGCTGCTCGAACTGACCGGGTCCAAAGGCGACAGCACTCACAATTCGTCAGTCGACGGAGCCAGCATCGCCGGGTTGATTCGCGATCCCCAGGCGAGGCTCGAACGCAATCTCTACTGGCACTACCCGCACTACCACGCCGGCGGCGACGGCCCTTACAGCGCCGTCCGGTCGGGAGACTGGCGACTGATCGAGTTCCACGAAGACCGGCATCTGGAGCTGTACAACCTCCGCCAGGATCTCGGTGAGCGGCAGAACCTTGCGGCTTCACACCCGAAAGAAGCGTCCACGCTGCTGGCCGACCTGCGTTCCTGGCGGAAGCGAGTCGGAGCGCAGATGCCGACGCCGAATCCCGATTTCGACGCAAAAAAAGCAACAGAAGTCGAACGAAATTGACGACGATCCTGAATCCGGCCCACCCCTGCTTGACCTGATCCGCACTCAGCCCCGGTAGTACGCGCCGGCCGCGGCGACTCCGGCTCCGGGAGTCAGTTCGAGCCCTTGGGTCGCAAGGCAGTTTTCCAGAGCCGCCAGGAACAGCAGCACGTTGCGCGGAGTGCTCGCCTCACCCATCAGACCGATCCGCCAGGTCTTGCCCTTCATCGGTCCCAGGCCCGCACCGATCTCAATACCGAACTCGTTGAGCAGCTGCGATCGGACCGCCGCATCGTCGACACCGTCGGGAATCTGAGCGGCGTTGAGCATCGGCAGCGCAACCTCATCGGCGACGGCGTAGCGAATGCCAAGAGCGGCGAGACCGGCTTTCAGCGCCTCGTGGTTTCTGCGATGTCGCGCGAAACGATTCTCAAGCCCCTCAACGAGGACCAGCCGAAGCGCCTCGTGCAGACCGTAATTCATGTTGATCGGAGCCGTGTGGTGGTAGGCCCGTGACGAATCACTCCAGTAGTTTCGGACCATGGTCAGGTCGAGATACCAGCTCTGCACCTTGCGCGTCCGCTTGTCGATCGCCTCAACGGCCCTTGGGCTGAACGTCACGGGGGCGAGGCCTGGCGGGCAGCTGAGGCATTTTTGAGTCCCGCTGTAAACAGCGTCGAGCTGCCATTCGTCGACCTTGACCGGAAGCCCGCCGAGCGACGTCACACAGTCAACAAGAATGAGCCCGCCGTTGGCATGCACGATTCTCGAAATCTCTTCGAGTGGCTGGAGAGCTCCCGTTGAAGTTTCCGCATGAACAATGCCGAGCACTTTGGGCGAGTGCTCTTTGACGGCTGCTTCAATTTCTGCGGATGAGAAGACCTCACCGAAAGGCCGTTCGAGTTTCACCACCTCGGCACCAGCCCGTTCCGCCACATCTGCCATGCGGCCGCCGAAGACACCGTTGACGCAGACGATCATTTTATCGCCCGGCTCAATCAGGTTGACGACGCAGGTCTCCATCCCGGCCGACCCGGTGCCGCTCACGGCGAGTGTCAGTTCGTTTTTCGTCTGAAAAACCTGCCGCAGCATCGACTGCACTTCGTTCATGATTTTGAGGAAGTACGGATCGAGATGTCCGACGGTCGACGCGCCGAGCGCAGACAGGACCTGCGGGTGAGTGTCGCTCGGACCCGGTCCCATGAGAATGCGTTGCGGTGGTCCAAGAGGTTGCGGAGTGTCAGTCATGATGCGTCTTCTTTAGTGCGTCTTATTTAGAAGTCAGAACAGATCGATTGCCGGCTGTCTCAGGCGTCAGATTTTGTTTCCTGGTCGGGCAAGTCGTCTTTCCCGCCACCCTGTTTGTTTTTGCGAGGGCGGAAGTATTTCATGGTCTCCTTGACGACCATCTTCCGCGGGGCAAGCCGAACTCCCAGTGAAAGCAGATAGTTCGCCAGGCCAGGAATCACGTACTGCCGTTTTTTCTCGAGCGCCTTGAGCGATTTCCGGACCACGTACTCCGTGCTGTGCGATCTCTGTTTTTTCAGCCAGTTGCTGACACCAGCCACGTCGAAAAACTCCGTCGATGTTGTGCCCGGACAGAGAGCCATGATTGTGACACCTTTGTCACGAGCTTCCGCCCACAACGCCTCGCTGAAGTGCAGAACGTACGCCTTGCCGGCAGAATAAACCGGCATGTACGCCACCGGCTGGAAGGCGGCAACCGACGCCACATTGATGATTCCTCCGTGGCCCCGCTCGGTCATGCCCGGCAGGTAGAGATACGTCAGCGCGGTGAGAGCGGCCATGTTCAGCCGGATCAGCTGCTGCATTCGGTCCGCGTCCGTTTCGTCGATCGTGCCGACGAATCCGAAGCCGGCGTTATTGATGAGGAGCTCGACCTGAATGCCTCGTGAGGCGATCTCGTCGAACAGTCGCTTCGGCTCATCAGGGTCGGAAAGATCTCCCACAAAGATTTCCGTTCGCGTTCCGTGGCGAGTATCCAGTTCTTCGGCGAGTCCCTTGAGAAGATTTTCGCGGCGAGCCGTCAGAATGAGGTGCATGCCGCGTGCAGCGAGAACGCGAGCAAACTCAGCGCCGATCCCGGAGGACGCGCCGGTGACCAGTGCCCAGCGATCCGCGTAGTCGTCAATCACCCGAGATCTCCCAGCCGGGGCCGCGACGGTCTCCCGCCACCTCGACACCCTTTGCAAAGGGACCGAGACAACGCAAATCAACACGTCCCCGCCAATGTCGAGGACCAATGGAAAATGCCGCAATACCAGCCGCTGCCACATTTCCACACGACCCGCGCCTCTGCGGGGGTCGCTCGAACTGCCGGCCATCGTATCAAAAGCCGTTTCGAAAAAAAGCAATTGCGCAGCCGCAAACCCTGTTCTCACAACAGTTTTTGAGGGCGGCTGGTCGTCCCGCTGTCAACCGGCGCTTCGGCCCGGAGACCTGAACTCCACGGTGACGGTCGTTCGGATGCCACCTCGCGGAGTGAACTCGGCAACCAGCTTCATTTCACGTGGCTGAGTCACCGCGACGAGATCGTCGAGAATCTGATTCGCCACGCTTTCATAGAACGCTCCGTAATTTCGAAACTGCTGCAGGTACAACTTCAGCGATTTTAATTCGTAGCAGGTTTGATCAGGGACGTACGACAACGTGAGTGTCCCGAAATCCGGCTGACCGGTTTTCGGGCACATTGATGTAAATTCCGGGCACACCGTATCGATGCGGTAGTCCCGATCTGGAAATGGATTTTCGAAAGTATCAAGAATGGCTGATGAGATTGTGTCACTCATTGATCTCGTCCTGAGTAGTAATTCGCCAGACAAAGGCGCGGATTGTAGCCGTCACTTTGAAGCCCGTCACTTTGAAGCCCGCAACGGTGCGACTGAAGGAGCGGCCGGTAACAACGCACGCTTCGCGTGACCTCAGATCCGGTCGGCGCGTTCATTAATCAACGAGGGAGCTCGAACGCGGTGTCGTTGTTCTCGACGAAAACCAGCTGACGATTGATGCCAGGATGACTGAAGTTCTGGACTGTTCCTGACGGCCAGGCGATCTGGAGATCGTCGATCGTTGTTGCGTTTCCCAGCCCGAACAGCAGCTGATGTTCATTGCTCGCCTGATAACCATCGCCCGCGGTCAACTGTCTGACGAGCACTCGACCTTCCGCTTTGACGGTCACAATCGCACCGATGGCATCACGTTCTGATTCAATCCCTCGAAGCCCTACTGCGAGATAATTGCCAGCAGAACGTGTCATGTTGGTCAGAAGAGCTGCTGCAACATCCAGGTGACTGATCGCCGCATCGGGCCGACCATCCCGGTTCCAGTCCAGAACGGCAAGACCTCTGCCGAGGTACTGCCCCGCAAAAAACTCTCCGAGAGTGTCGCGGGATTCCTCGACAAAGCCTTCCCCGCCGATATTGCGAAACAACTGTGGCGGCATTCGAAACGCCTCACCTTTGTATCGAAAATCGTTGACATGCCCGTTCGTGATCAACAGATCCAGCCAGCCGTCAAGATTCGCATCGAGGAACTGCGTACCGAATCCGAGGCTCTGCAGCGTAGGCGCGTGCAGGCCGAATTCCGAGGTCTTATCGACATAAGACTGCTCCCCCTGACCGATGTACAACGTGTTCGACTCGGCTGAAAAATTCGTCGTGAGAAAATCAAGAATGCCATCCCCATCGACGTCTCCGCTGGCAACGCCCATGCTTGCCTCAGCACGGCCACTTCCGTTACACGCCAATCCGGATGCCAGACCACCTTCGGAGAACAGGATTACCCCGTCAGCAGCCCGCCTGTTTTGAAATAGAGCATTTGCCGATCCATCGTTCGCGACAAAGACACTCAGTCCCGGTTCACTGGTGAGTCTGGCAACGATCAGCCCCAGCCCTCGGCCTTCCGAAAACGCAATGCCCGCCGTCGCCGTCTGGTCAGCAAACGTGCCGTCACCCCGGTTCAAGTAGACCTTGTCCTGAGCTGCAGAAAAATTGCTCGGCGGGCAAGTATGCCGTTCGACACCTTCCAAATCTTCGCAGGACCGAGTGAAGACTTCTGGTCCCGTCAGATAGTTCACGGCATAAAGATCCGCCAGACCATCGCCGTTGAGATCCGCAATCGCACAACTCGTATTCCACATTCCACCAGCCGTATCCGACCCTTCAGCGGAAGCGAATGTCCCGTCACCGTTGTTGAAGTAAATCTGATTGCTGCCAATATTCGAGACATAAAGGTCGGTGAAGCCATCACTGTTGATGTCACCTGCCGCAACTCCCTGCCCGAAGCCAGTTGCTTTCAGAGTCGACGATTCCGTCGCATCGCGAAAAGTCCCGACGACTCCTCCATTCCGGTAGAGTCGATCGGATAGACGCTCTGATGCCGGCTCGGGCGGCCAGTTGCTTCCCTGAGTCAGATAAAGATCCGGCCACCCGTCATTGTCAAAATCGAGGACTCCGACGCCTCCGCCCGTCAGCTCATACATTTTCCTCAAGCCGTTCGCGACGGGATCCCCACCATTAAAATAGCGAAAGGAAAGCCCTGCCGGTCCGGCCGAGTCGACAAACTGAATCGACGATTCCGGTAAATTCCGGAGTTCACTTTGAGGCCCCTCAACCGCCGTGACGGAGCCCCAGTCGGGTAACGGAAATTTTGACAGGTCGAATTCTTCGGCCGGGCTTCGACCAGGGGCAATTCTTGTGAGTGGCATGTCGCTGGTGAGTCTGCCCAGCCTCACCGTTGTTTCTTTGGCCCACTGCGAAGTGGCGTCAAGTCGAATTGCCATCTCCGCCCAGCCGGCCGCTTCCCAGATCAGCCCGATTGCTTCCGCGCTTTCGGCCGTTTTCTGAACCAACGTGAATTCTCGTCCGGTTCGCGCTCCGTCCACCAGAGTACGAAACTCCTGAAGCTTTGACGCAAGATTCAGAAACCGCTCCGACGCACCGCTCCCACCTTCAGCCTTCAGGAGACGCGCGAGGAGATAGTTAGTCTCAACGTTTGCCGGATCACGGCGCGCCGATTCCCAGTAACACCGGATGGCGACACGCGGCTGGCCGAGCACCTGAGCGAAACCGCCACGCACAAACCAGATGTCGGCATGCTCCCCCGTCGCCGGCGGCAAACTCTGGTCCCAGGCGAGAATCTCATCGCGACGGCCATCGGCAAGCAGGGCTCGCCCGAGCGCCGCATGAGCCTCCATGACTTCCGGATGTGAGCCGACGATCCTGCGAAGTATCGGAATCGCATCGCTGAATCGTTCGACGTTGATCAACAACTGGGCCGTGGCCAGTCGAGGAATCGGGTCGTCTGGATCTCCCTCCTCAAAACGAGGGATTTCTTCCGGATTGAGCGGTGTTTCACGACCGGCCGCCAGCAGGAACAAATGCAGATTGTTGAACTGCCTGTCCCGAATCAGCTCAAGAATAAACGGGACCTGTTCGTGATAACGCTGCCCCATTCCCAGCAGCAGAACCATTGACTCCACACCCGTTCGTGGCGGCTGCATCAGCGGTAAAGCCCGGCGCAACTGCACTTCGGCCCTGGACAATCGATGCATTCTGCCTAGCAGGATATCCACCGACCGCAACCGCGCCTGCACCGAATCGCCGCCGGCACTGTCTGGCACCTGTTCGTAGCGATTAAGCGCCGTTTCAAAGTCGTTTCGAGCAACTGCCGCCGCGCCCGCGATCAGCCAGGCCTGGTACTGCAGCGGGTCCTGTTCAACGATATTGAGCGCCGTCGATTCGGCAAGCTCAACCTGATTGTCCCGCAGTGCATTGCGCGCGACAACGATCTGCTCTGCAGGATCCGGGTCAAAAAAACCTGTCACCAGGAGGACCCCGTACCCCGCGGCGACGACGGTCCCCAGCAACAGAAGTCTGACGACTGAATCGGGAAGTTTTTTCATGGACGCACACTCATGGACTCTCCACCGGCGGCGGTACGAGAGCCAGTTCGATGAACAACTCCAGCCAATCGAGCGTCGAAGTGACATCCGGATGAGTCATCCGGTAACCGTGATCGCTCCACAGGACCTTCCCCGAGGAATCAAGAATATAGATCGTCGGTTTGATTCCCATTCCAACATCGAGTGAGTCTGGATCGACGACTCCCAGCGAATTCATCGTATCCAGTTCGAGGTTGTACAACGTCGGCCAGAGAATTCCAAAACGGGAATTGAACTCGGACACGACATCTTCTGCTTCCATTGCAATGCTGATAAACCGGACATTCCGTCCGCGGAATTTTTCATGCAGACGCACCAGACCTGGCGCACACTCCTTAACGATCGGTCACCAGTCTGCCCAGACATCCACGACGATGACCTCTGCGTCGCCGATGGGCACAAAATCGCCAGCGGAATCATGATTTGCAACTGAGATCGATTCTGGAAACTGCGGCAGCATCTCGCCAGGTTGCAGAAACGACCGCGACTCCGCCGACAACTCCGGCGTCGGCATGGAAATGTTTTGCAGATCTGAAGGAGGCAGCAGCCCGGGAATCTGCAACGCAATCCCGGTCAGCCCGGCACACAGGCCGACCGCGGCAACGGTTGGAAGAATCCACTTCGGTGGGACGCGATTACTGTTCATCCTTCACATTCAACAATCTGGAGTGTGGCCCTGGAGTGTGGCCGCTGTGTGGTCTCCAGGGGACGACAGGAAGACTGGTGGGCCACGTCACCAGCCAGCTGTGCGAACCGGATCAGAATCGAGAGAATCCGAAACTGCCTTGTGACAATCATCGCCGGTCGCTTTCGGCCCGGCGTCGATGGATATCAGCCTGCTCGTCCTCACCAACGTCGCTGTAGTGAGCTGCAAGAGCCGAGTGAGCCTGCTCGTGTTCTGGATCAAACTCCAGCACACTGTGGAGCCACGCAGCTCCTTCAGCCGGGTCCCCGAATTTCAAGATACTCATACCGATTTCGTACCGCAGTTCAACCGGATCAGGAGCGGAGCTCAGAAGGTCCATCAGCTTGCTGATCGTTGCTCGGCCATCACCGATTTCTTCAGCTCGTTTAAAGTGACGCGTGGCTTCACCGATGTCCCCCGACTGACGAAGCGCAGTTGCCAGGCCATAGTGGGCCGGTGCGGAGAAACTCCTTAACGTGGTGGCCCGGCGAAGCGTCTTAATCGCAACCGGAAGGTTTCCAGAATTCATCTCCAACATGCCGAGCGCCAAAATGGCATCGAAATTGTCAGGAGCCCACTTGAGAGCCGTTTCGAAGCTCAGGCGAGCTTCATCCTCACGTGCCGCCACCTGAAAACACTTACCGAGCCCGACGTGCGCTGAATCAATTTCCGGGTCCTGCTTCAGGCAGAGTTGAAAGTGCGAGACCGCTTCGTCGTATCGATGCAGTTCTCGAAGCGCCTCAGCGAGGTGTACTCGAATGTCTGCCCGCTCCGGACGACGTTTCAACGCCCGTTGAAACTCCTGGACGGCGTCGTTCCAACGCAACTTACTCGCTTGAAGCGTGCCGAGGTGAAAATACGGCTGCGGGTCGTCCGGATAATCAGCCAGCCAGCCGTCGATGATCAGTTGGGCCTCGCCTAACTGATAAGTATGCAGCAGACCTTTAACGATCGAATCACAGGCTTCAGCCCCATCGTCTCCGGAACTGGCCAGTAGCAGACCGACACTTTCCAGCTCGTGCAACCGACCAGACTGAGCCAGCGCCAGTTGCTGTTCTCGCTCAAGACGATCGACCGGAGCTCCCAATTCCCACGCCAGCTTCAATTCAGACCTCATCTGATCAAGCCGCCCCTGGCGGCGGTACAGACGAGCCAGATACAGATGCGACTCTCCGTGCTCAGGGTCCAGCTCCAAGGCCCATTCAAGATGGCTGAATGCACGGCGTGAGTCCCGGCACTCAAGGGCACCGCTGGCCTGCCACACGTGATAAGTCACCAGAAGCGGCCGCGTCAGGAACACCAAAGCGACCAGCGCGGCCAGAATCAGCCAGCGCCAGCGCAGCCCTCTTCCGACCTCGGATTTCACGGTCGTGCGATCAACCATCGCCGCATCTGCTTCCCCTGTTGCCGAAAATCAAGGCAGGACACAGATTCAGAATCGCGTGCTGAAGTCGCCTGCAATGCCCTCTGGCAAGCCCACGACCACAGCGATCGCCATCAGCAGTCACGGGATTTCGATGACCATTTCCTCATTGTCACCGTCTTTGACTTCCTTCTTCAGTGGCGAAGACATCCGCGACGTGTACTCCTCCGGAACCAGCTCCTTGACCTCGGTTTCCTCTGGCACTCCTTCGGTAGCCCCTGCTGGTGCGCCCCCCTCGGTCAACATCGCGCTCGCATCGTAGTCCTCGCCCTCTCCAAGTTTGATCTTACTGACCACGACTGTGTGCTGACCGACAACCGCTCCATCTCCGGCTTCGAAAGTCGTCAGTGCGAACACACCATCACTGTCCGTCTTGCCGATCGCTGACGGGCCACTCTCTGGAATAAATGTCACCAATGCGTCCGCCAGAGGGGTTCCCCCCATCGTCAGCTTGCCCTTAACGGGATACACACTCGGGCGATCATCTCCCCCTCCACAGCCGGCAACCAGGACGAGGATCAGGCCAATCGACAAATGCCTCATGTTCAGCTTCCCATCATGCTCTAAAGATTGATTCGACACCAAACACAAAAGGTGGCATCGGAAACCGATGCCACCAGGTTCGAGCAGCCTCACGCGACTCGGTTTGATCAGAATTCGCCAACCTGACCGCCGTCGTTCCGCGCACCCAACTTATTAAAAATACCAGGTGTTCCACTTCCCGTGATGTTCGCGTCGATGACTTCCGGCAGAAATCGGACGGTCCCATCACAGAGCAGCACATGGGCACCGCCCGGATGCAGCGAACGGAAACTCTGCGCGTACCCGTGGTCGTTTGTGTCACTGCACGTGGGAATTTTTTCAGGCTTCACGGGCGAATCGTAACAGTTTCGAATCGGGAAGTTGATTCCCCCCGTGGTCGTTCCCCAGGGAGCATTGAAGTGATACCAGCCATTAATGTGGTGGTCGGAACAGGCAGGCGTCATTTCTCCAACATGAATTGTGTTCGACGTCCCGTCAGTCACATCACGCATTTTCGCAGCCCAGGCAGCCCGGCTACCCATTCCGGACATGTACCCCTGATTGCCGCTGTTACCGTGACCGTGTCCGCCAGTCTTCGTCGTGTTTCCGTTCGCTGGACAACCTGAATTGGGCATCAACTGGTCGCCAAAGCTCATCGCATAACAGGACTTCGCCCGCCCATTGGTCGCACCGTTGCCACGAACTTCCGGTGCCGTATCGGTGGGACACATGTAACCTGGAATTGGAATCGTCTGATTGTATTTGCCGTTATTTCCCGGAACCCGCTGGTACTCAACACTCATGTTGGCGCCGACGGTATTGCTGTTCACGCCCTCTTTCTTGAAGTCGATCGATTTGTAAAGAGGCCCCTGATCATTGAATGGCAGAATCTGGACCATCCAGCTTCCCTTTGAGCTGTCTGTCCAGGCCGGGCCGCTGCCGCCACTGATTCGGTGGACATGGCTTGGCGGGAACGACTTGAACGCCTCGTGGTAGTTATGCAGAGCCAGCCCGATCTGTTTCAGGTTGTTCTTGCACTGGGTACGACGTGCCGCCTCGCGAGCCTGCTGAACGGCCGGGAGCAGCAGCGCCACGAGGATCGCGATAATCGCAATCACGACGAGCAGCTCAATCAGAGTGAACCCTCGTTTCCGCAAACGACTTCTCATGGGAAACACCTTTCAAAGAAGGAAGGAAATAAAGAGCTGGCAACAGGCCGAAAAACCGTACGACGATCACGTCATAACCCGGCGAGCCTACGTGTAAAATATAGGATTGTCAATGGATTCACTGAGCCGTTTTGCGGTACCTGAATAATGTGAATCCGGCACTGAACCAAGGCCTGCAGCACTCTTCTTGAGTTTCCCCGGAAATTTCCTGACGAAAATCAGCTCAGGCGAAGACCGATGAGCAATTAACCGCGTCACCGTCTGCCAGACGGCCCAGTTCCGCTCAATGCCGTGCGGGCAACCCGAACACCACGCATTTCGTGGCCATTCAGGGCGAATCGGCCTGAGCTGCCCCTTCCGTTTCCGGTCCCGCCTCTTCGCCGCTGAGCTCCGCCAGCGTCTCTTTCAACTCGCTCACGGCCCCGCTGGTCACACCGAGCAGCAGGCCAACCATCCCCAGCCCGCCAGCGACGATGAGGATCGTCCAGAGAGTCATCCAGGCAGTCATGCGACGTCCTTTCTGTCCGGGAAGGTGAGAGACCCGACGACAAATCCGATCGCCGAAATCGCAAAGGCACTCATCATTAACTGAGAGTCGTTGACGGTGAATCCCGCTCCGACGTTTGCCAAAAACCCGTTGACCGACTCGACGCAAGGCCCCAGCGCCAGGATGCCGCTCGTTCCGCCGAGCAGTGCCAGGTACGCTCCGACCGAGCTCGATCGTTTCCAGTAGAGGCCACCCGCAACAACCGGGAAGACGCCGGCCAGGTAAACCGTTCCGGTGACGGCCATGTACTGCCACAGGTCGCTGGAGACCTCGTACCACAGCCCCCAGAACAGAAGCGCAAAACCGATGACGACGATGGCAATTCTCGTGACGAAGATTCGCTGCTGATCCGTCAGCGGCACTTTGCGAAGCGGCGCGACGATGTCCTGAGTGATGACGCCGCTCCAGCAGAGCAGATAGCTGTCGTGAGTCGACATGAACGCCGCGATCATTCCTGCCGTCACCAGCCCGAGCAGTCCGGTCGGAATGATCTTCGCCAGAAACAGTGGCATCGCCGCCTGCGTGTTGATGTCGCTGCCCGGCTCCGCCATGGCCGCTTGAAGCTGCTGCCCGAGCTCCACGTTGATTGCGAAGAACGCAAACGCGCCGACCCCCCATAAAACGGGCAGAGCCCGCCTCGCGAGAAACGGGATCGTGCTCCACAGATAAAGCTGCTGAGCAACCTCCGAACTTTTCACCGCGAGCATTCGCGAAGCACCGGCCGGCCACAACATGAGAGCCACAAACAGCACGACCGCCTGAGCGGTCATGCCGATCGGACCGATTCCGTCGGCCGCTTTCTCTGTTGACGGATTATCCGGATCCGTCGGATCGAAATAGCCGTGCTGCTGCGTCACGACCTCCGAGAAGCCATCGATCCCGACTTCGTTCACGACGAAACCCGTCACAACAACCATCCCCACCCCAAGCACGACGAACTGAATCAGGTCGGTGATCACGACGGAAATCATTCCGCCAAGCACCGTGTAAAACAAAACCAGCAGCAGCAGACCCGTCATGATCAGCTTCAGTCCGACCGGCTCGTGATAATCAAAAGTCGCGACCATGAAGTCGGTCAGCCAGGCGGGCTCGGTGAAGCCGGTGACCGAGACCAGAAACAACGCTCCCGCCTTCAGAAACAGCCCCATATTCAGCACACCGGACACGACCATCATGACGGCACCCAGAATGCGGACGCCGCGCGAGTAACGCTGCTCGTAGTACTCGGGGATCGTCATCACGTTGGTCTGGCGAAGGCGGTACACGATGAAACCGCTCAGCCCGACAAACAGCAGAATCAGAAACTCGTACAGAGCCAGATAAAGCGACGCGTACTGCTGCACAAAGCCCAGCTCGGACGAGTACATCACCGTGACCAGGCCGATTTCCGTGCCGGTCATTGTGGCGAGGGCCAGACGAATCCGCAGCGTCCGCCCGGCGACCAGGTAGCCGGCAATGTTGCCGACAAATTTGTTCGCCCAGATCCCGACGAAGATCGAGATCACCAGGTAGGCAACGACGATGCCCCAGTCGAGAGCGGTGAAGTTCGTGTCGTAAAGGTTCATGAATCCTCGCCAATGACGGGGGAGCGGGCAGTCATGGGTTCCGGGGCGAGTGGTCGTCCGTCCGCGTCCGTGCGTCCGCGGGACAGTCTCACCAGCCGCGATTCCTCTGCGCGAAATGCCTCGACCAGAAACCGGCACGCCTCATCGAGCGTGTCGCCGTGGCCGCACGTAAAAATGTCGATCGCAGCGAACCCGGTCTCCGGCCAGGTATGAATCGAAAAATGAGACTCCGCCAGCAGCCCGACCACGGTGACTCCCTGCGGCTCAAAGCGGTGACTCTGCAGACCGAGCAGCGTCAGGTCAAACCTGTCGGTCACCTCGCGCAGCCGATCCCGGATTGCATCGTGATCGTCGAGCAGCCCGGCCGGGCACCCGTGCAGATCCAGAATCCAGTGGCGGCCTGCCTCAGCGGGAAGAGTCATGTCGAGTGCCGATTAGTCTTCGAGGTCGTGTGTCGTAAGCCCACCAGAATCACCAGTCTCGATTTTCGAGACACGACCTCGTCTTCAAGTTGAATTCCCAGAGAGACTGCAGCGCTAAAGACGAACTCTCGATCCTACCGCCATCCCCGCACGATGTCCCGCCTTCGAAAACGCGCCTTGTTCGGTTTCCATCCGTGAGACATATTTGGCTTTGCCGCAAATCTGACGAAAGACCCCGATGAAATACGCTTTGGTCATTCCCGATGGAGCTGCCGATGAACCTCAGCCGTCGCTGGGCGGGCTGACTCCGTTTCAGGCCGCCCGCACGCCCAACATGGATGCCGTCGCGGTGGCCGGCGTTGTCGGGCGAGCCAACCACGTCCCGGAATCGATGCCGTCCGGAAGCGACGTCGGCACGATGAGCCTCTTCGGTTACGACCCGCTCAAGTTTCACACGGGCCGCGCGCCGCTCGAAGCCGCCGCGCAGGGAATTGAACTTGGCCCCGACGACTGGGCGATCCGCTGCAACCTGGTCACGGTCGCCGACGGAAAAATGAAAAGCTTCACCGCCGGCCAGATTCCCAGCGATGTCGGAGCCGGCCTCGTCCAGCTCCTGCAGAAAGATCAGTGCGGCAGCGAGAACTGGAAGTTCTACGCCGGAGTCAGCTATCGCAACCTGCTTCTGTATCGATCGCGAGACGGCTCAGCTCCGTTTTCGAAAGAGACTTTCTCCACCCCGCCGCACGACATCACCGATCAGGACATCGCCCCTCACCTGCCCACGGGTCCGGGTTCCGACGAACTCCGCGATCTCATGTCGCGCAGCGTGAGCCTGTTCGCGTCCCACGAAGCCAACGCCGCGCGAGGTGACCAGGCGGCGACTCAAACCTGGCTGTGGGGAGAAGGCCGCCGACCCGCGCTGACTCCCTTTGCCGAGCGGTTTGGAGTTCGCAGCGTGGTCATCACCGCCGTCGATCTGCTGCGCGGCATCGGCCGGTTGCTCGGCTGGGACATCATCGAGGTCGAAGGGGCAACGGGTTACCTCGACACCGACTACGCCGCCAAAGGCCGAGCCGGCATCGCCACGCTGGCCGATCACGACTTCGTCGTCGTCCACGTCGAGGCGACTGACGAAGCCTCGCACGAAGGCCAGGTCGAAGAAAAAATCAAAGCCCTCGAGCGAATCGACGAACACATCGTCGGCCCGCTGCACGAGCACCTGCGCAGCCAGGGCGACTACCGCCTGGTCCTCTCCCCGGACCACCCGACGTTCCTCCGCACAAAAACCCACAGCCACGGCTACGTCCCGATCGCCGCCTGCGGCCGCGGCATCGACGCGGACTCGGCAACAACCTACGACGACGTCACCGCGGCCGCCTCATCGCTCGTCTTCGAAAAAGGCTGCGACCTGATGCCCTGGTTCTTGACATAGGTAGGGTGGGTGAAGCGAAGCGCAACCCACCGAATTCCGATTGTCACGGTGGGTTCCGTTTCACTGCCCCCACCCTGCGTCGACTGATATCCCTTTGGAAACAGGCGCATGCTCGAACTGCCGGAACAAATCGTACAGCTGGATTCTCTGGATGGTCTCCGGTTGCGGATCGATCGCCATCATGCCCAGGTGCACGGTTCATGTTTTTTTGGCGTTGTTGCAACTGCGTTCCTGATTGCCGGCACACTGGCTGGTGGAATTGCACTGTGGGATTTCGAGCAGAATTTTCGTGAAAACTGGATGTTTACGGTCGTTCTGATTCTTTTTGTGGGGCTGCCGCTCATCGCTTTGGGCATCGCAACTTTTGTGCTGGTGGTCTACGAGAAAACCGGCCATGAAGACCTGAGCCTGGACAGTTTCGGGATCACCATCCGTCGCCGTATCGGATTTGTCACCGTCTGGAAAAAACAGATCCCCGTGCTCCGAATCGCCAGGATCAGTTCCATCTCAAAATCCCGGGGAAAGGAATCACGCGGCATCACCATCCAGACAAAGGCTGGACGTTCCATCGGACTATGCACGGAACAAAAGGCAGCAGTGATCAAGCCACTCGCAAAAATAATGCACAGTTATGTCCGCCAGCCATTTTCCGCCGCAGAGGATGAAGGGCTTCCTTACAACGAATTTGATCCTGAGCAGTCGCTCAGTGCAGCGCGGCCGCGGCATAGGGATGTAACTCTTGACCTGGTCGATGAACGGCCGAGTCATTTGGTCCGGATCATTGGTACGGCTCTGATTGTGGGAACTTTCAGTCTGTGTATGTTCCTGGCGGCCTATTCGCCGCACCCCGTCGTGTTGATCGGGTTGCCATCGCTTGCACTGGTGTTTTTTGTGGGGCTGTATCTGCGCACGCTGCTGGCATCGATGATGATTGACGAACCACACGTAACGGTGTCCGCGTCACCGGTGCGCCTAGGTGAAACGGTTACGGGAGCGTTTTCCCAGACCGCAAAACGCGATGTACACGTCATGGGACTGCAACTGCGACTGATCTGTCGTGAGACGATTCACGGTGAAACATCCGAAAGTGATGGTCGCACGGTCGGGACGAAATCGCATAATGAGATACTTGTATTTCCGCTGGCCGAAGTAGAGCCGCATGTCCTGGCCGGTGGAGAATCGATCGAATTGACGTTTACTGTCGATCTGCCCGTCGACGCCGAACACACACATTCCAGGAGCATCAGCAAGACAGAGAATCGCAGTCGTGAAATCACCTGGTTCGTCGAATCGAATACGTGCATCGCATGGGGAACAGATATTCTTCGGAAATACGAACTGCCTGTTCGTCGTGCAACCTGAACCGCCGGTTGCTGGCATCCGGGGTCGCGCAGCGACGAGAGGAAGTTCCTGCGTCTGCGCCGCACTGGTTGACGAGCAACCAGTGCCACCCAGGGCTCCCAATTACTTCTTCACATCAAAGCAGACAATCTCTCGGTCATCTCTAACGTAGAGCCGGCCGTTGGCCAGGCTCGGGGCCTGGCGGGTTGTTTCGATGACCGTCTTTCGGCCGAGCTCCTCGTAACCTTTCGGCGAGGGCTTCATCAGGATCAGCTCGCCCTTCATCGTTGTGGCGAAAAGGATTCCGTCGGCGGCGATGGCGTTGCCTTTGCCGAAGCGGGCTTCCTGCCACACTCGCTCGCCCGTCTTCGCGTTGACGCAGGTCAGGTTGGTGATCGGGCCGGCCCCGCCGACATTGTCGTAACCGTAGAGGTGGCCATCGAGCAGGAGCGCCGTCTGCCATTCGGTCCTCAGCACGCTTCGCACGCCGGTCGAGTCCCACACAACGGACGGCTTGAGGCCCGTGCCGCCTGGCTTGAGGTCGAGCAACGTGCTGCCGTGATTTTCTCCGGCCGAGATGAAGACGTTTCCGTCGATCGCGATCGGCGTGGCGATGTTGCAGTCGTAGCCGGTCTCGTACGGAAACTGCCACAGTCGCTTGCCCTTGGAGTCCACGCCAAACGCGGACGCTCCGGCAAAGACGACCAGCTGTTCCTTGCCGCCCACTTTCAGAATCGCCGGTGAGGAATACCCAGGCGTCTCGCCACGTCCGTCCGTCCACAGCACCTTGCCGGTTTTCTGGCTGAACGCGGCCACGGTCGCCTGGCGAGCTCCCACCTGCACGACGACCGCCTCGCCCCACAGAATCGGTGAGCAGGCCATGCCGTACTCAGCCGCGCTGCCGGGCAGTTCTTTCAGAGTGTCGACTTTCCAGTCGACGTTGCCGTCTTTCAAACTGACGCGAGCCAGCACGCCCTCGCCGGTAAACACGAACGCCGCGTCCTTGCTGAGAGCCGGCGTTCCCCGCGGCCCGTTGCCCATCCCATTGCGATAAGTCGGAGCGATCGCCGCCGACCATGTTTCTTTCCCCGTCGCCGCGTCAAACGCGAGCAGCCGCTGCTCCCCTTCCGTCTGCACCATCGTGCAGGCCAGCTTGCCCTGCACGACGACCGACGTCATGCCGACTCCGCCCGGAATCCGCCACAGCTCCTTCGGCCCGCCGTCGCCCCAGGACTGGACGAGGCCGGTCTCTTTGGAAATCCCATTCCGAGCCGGCCCCAGAAACTGCGGCCAGTCCGCCGCGCGAGCAATGTCCGCTCCCGCAACCACCACAAAGAGAAGTGCCATCACTGCTGTCGGGTACATCCGTCGGAGTGTCTGCCGCATCGAAAATCCTTCCTGATGAAAACGAGCCAGCCGATCGACAATTTGCGACGAGGATCGTAGCAGCCCGCGAGGCAGGGTTCTTCCCTCAACCGGTTTTGCCACGAGGCATCGCCATCTCCAAACTCCCGTCGGGAGGCGACATCCTCGTCGGTCGCGAGTCGGAACTCGCGCAGCTCGACGAGGCGCTCACGTCCGAGTCGACTCACGTGATCTCGTTCGTCGCGTGGGGCGGCACCGGGAAGTCAGCTCTGGCAGACCACTGGATGAACGCCGTCTCGGCGGACAACTGGCGAGGCATCGACCGCTACTTCGACTGGTCGTTCTACAGCCAGGGCACGCGTGGCGAGCAAGGGACCTCGGCCGACCTGTTCATCGCCGAGGCCCTGAAGTTTTTCGGCGATCCGGATCCGCAGGCCGGTTCCCCTCACGATCGTGGCGAGCGGCTGGCGAAGTTCGCGGCCGAGCATCGCACGCTGCTGATTCTCGACGGCCTGGAGCCCATGCAGTTTGGACCGGGCACGCAGGAAGGTCTGATCAAAGACCCGGCCCTGCGGTCGCTGCTTCGGTCGATCGCGCAGAAACCGTTTAACGGCCTGTGCGTCCTCACGACTCGCCCCGACTGCCTGGCCGCACTTCGCGAGAAACCGATCCTCCCCGGCCTCAACGAACCGCTGGTCGACCTGGACAACGAAGAGTGGAACAGCGTCCTGTCCGACCTGGAAAAACTCGACCTGGCCAAGCGGGAGGACTCGGACAAGCCGCCCGCAAAAATCGTCGACGCCCACCCGCTGATCCGCGAGTACTTTGCCAAGCGGCTGAAGTCCGACCAGACACAACCGGAAGACAAAGACATTTCGGGAGGGCGAGGCTCCCG
>JAQBVJ010000176.1 GCA_027623235.1 Planctomycetota bacterium | reverse complement strand
ATGCCGATCGAATTCGACGATCTCCTCCCACGCTACAACTACACCCTCTCACCACAGATGCCGATTTAATTTCACCGCCGGTCCTAATTGTGCCCGCAGCGGCAACGTGACCGTAAATCTGGAACTTTTCGGAACCTGCGACATCAATAACCGAGATTCGGCCAGCTCGTTGCCTCGCTTTGGAGGAGCTGGCCACCGTTGACGATGAACTCACCGGTGTCGTTTTGTAGGCGCTTATCCGTATGTGTTGCTCGTGATTGAAAAAGGTATTCCAATGCTTCTGTCTTCATGGCTCCAGCTGCTCGGACTGACCCGTACTCCAGCTCGCGGCGTTCGCCAGCGGCGACAGAATCCAGCGGTCATTCGTGACGTCTCCAGTTCGCCCGAGTCACTGGAAGATCGCACGCTCCTGACCGTGAGCGGCCTGTTTTTCGGTGGCACGCTGCTTGTCCAGAGCGACGGGATGAATGACAGCATCACGATTCGCCCCAACCCCAGCAACAATCAGCAACTGCAGGTGCTTGGGAACGGGGTGGAGGTGACTTCTATCGGCACGGTGATGGCGTCACAGGTTCAGGTGATCGACGTGAACGCAGGCTCTGGCGATAACGTGGTCAATCTGAATGGTCTCAGCTCGGCGCTCTTTTCCAGCGCACCGCAGATCACTGTTGATGGCGGGGACGGTCGCGACATCATTCTTGGAAGTCTGGACCTCAACGACACGCTGCGTGGTGGCAACGGTGATGACACCATTACCGGCGGCACGGGCGTGAACGATATTCAGGGTGGCGATGGGGACGACGTGCTCGACGGGGGACGTGGGAATGACGTTCTCAGTGGTGGCGATGGCAACGACAGCATTCTGCGAGGTGATGGCGACGACTTCATTCTCGGCGGGGATGGCGATGACACGATTTCCGGCGGAAACGGCAACGACACGATCCGTGGCGGAAACGGCAATGACCTGATCGAGGGCGATGCCGCTCTGTTTGGAGACATCGGTGCGGACTCCATCGATGGCGAGGCTGGCGATGACACGCTGTCTGGTCAGGGAGGCGATGACACTCTCATCGGTGGCCTCAACAACGACATCGTGTTCGGTGGCGACGGAAACGACAACGTGATCGGCGGCGGCGGCAACGATCAGCTGAGCGGTGGCAACGGCAACGATGTTCTGCTTGGAAACAGCGGCAACGATACCATTTCGGGTGATGACGGCGACGATGTCGTGCAGTCAGGAAACGGCAACAATCTGGTCTACGGTGATGACGCACTCGGCTTATTCACGGGAAATGACACGCTCATTGGTGGCCTCAATTCAGACACGATGTTCGGCGGACAGGGGAATGACAACGTTCTTGGTGGTGGCGGCGACGACTCTTTGATGGGCGACTCCGGAAACGACGTCGTGATCGGCCACAGCGGTAACGACACGCTGCAGGGCGGAGCGGATGACGACACGGTCCTCGGCGGGACCGGGGATGACCTGGTGTTCGGAGATGACTCGCTGGGCGCGTTCAGTGGAAACGACCTGATTGTTGGCGATCAAGGAAACGACACACTGCAGGGCGGGAACGGAGACGACAAGCTTTACGGCGGTTCTAACAACGACGCGCTGTTTGGTGGCGCGGGCGACGATACCCTTGATGGGTCAGCCGGCGTCGACGTGCTCAATGGGGAATCCGGTAACGATGTGCTTCGGCCGCGCATCGGCGGTTCGGGAGATCTGCTGACAGGCGGAGATGGTGCCGACACGGTCGAATTCCGGGGGAGCAACTCCAACGACTCTTTCACCGTCGGCTCAAACGGCGGACAGCTCACCGTGACTGAGGCAGGTTGGACGAGCGTTGTTGATACAGACGTAGAATCAGTTCAAGTTGTCGGACTGAATGGCGATGACACTTTCACTGTCAACAGCATCAGTGCCGTTTCGGGGCTGGTTCTCACCATCATGGGGCAGAACGGAAACGACAGGATCAACGCAGCGAATGCTGATCAGGGAGTGCTGCTGTTTGTTCAGTTGGACGGTGGCAGCGGGGACGACACGATCATCGGCGGGGCCGGGGCTGACTTTATCCGTGGAGCCGCTGGTAATGATCGAGTCTTCGCCGGTGGGGGCGATGACACCGTCCTCGGTCTGGATGGTGATGATCTGATCTTCGGAGACAACGGTGCAGACTCAATTGATGGCGGGTTTGGCAACGACACGATTCGCGGCGGAAGTGGATTTGATCGACTCTTCGGCAACTTCGGCAACGACTCGATTGATGGCGAACAGGGCAACGACATGGTCGACGGTGGCGTTGGGAACGACATCGTCATTGGCAGTTTTGGTGACGACGAAATGTTCGGCGGCAGCGGCGATGACACCATGTTTGGCGGATCCGGGGATGACACAATAAAGGGTGGCACTGGAAACGACTCGATTCGTGGCCATTCCGGAAACGACATCATCGTGGGTGAAGATGGCAACGACACGATTCGTGGTGACGACGGAAATGACATCATCAACGCCGGGAACGGCAACGACATGATTTTTGGTGGCAATGGTGATGACGTTATCGATGCTGGCGACGGAAATGATTATGTGTCGTCGGATGCGGGTAACGACTTCGTAATCCTTGGCGATGGGAATGACAGGGGATTCGGAGGAAACGGCAACGACACGATCTCCGGCGGAGATGGCGACGACACTGTGTCAGGCAATGCTGGAACGGACGTCCTGCAGGGAAATCAGGGAACCAATCAGGTGATTGGTGATGTGTCTGAGATTCAGGAAGCGTTCGTTCTGAATAAGGGACTGATTGATCTTCTCAACAATGTCAGCTGACGAAGCGTGTCTGGTTGCGGGCTGGTGCTTGTTCGGACTCGTCGCGTTTCATGCGCTGCCCGCGTTGTTGTGGCTCCCATTTCGAACATTGTGGCGAGTTGCCGCTCGGTCTGCTGAGCCCGATCGCTGGCCTCTCGTTACGGTTATCATCGCAGCGCGGGATGAGGATGCTCGCGTCGAGGTCGCGCTGCAGCGACTCCTTTCCTCCGATTACCCGAATGTAGAAATCGTCTTTGCGAACGATCGCTCGTCCGACTCCACAGGTGAGATTGCTGATCGGATCGCCGCCGAAGATTCTCGGGTTTTGGTGCTGCATCTTGACGAAGTGCCCGACGGCTGGCTCGGCAAGACAAACGCGATGAGCCGCGCGGCGGAGCAGGCTCGCGGCGAGTGGCTACTGTTCACGGATGGAGACATCCTGATTGAGCCGGCCACTTTGAGGCTGGTGATCCGTCATGCCGAAGCGAAAAAGCTGAATCACTTCTGTCTGCTGCCGTCGATGGAAACCGCCGGCTGGATGGAGTGCGTACTGACTTCGTTCTTTGCGATGCTGTTCTGCTTCGGCACGTATCCCTGGCTGCGGGGCACGCGATTTCCGATGGCTTATTACGGGGTCGGGGCCTTTAACCTGGTTCGTCGTACGGCTTACGAGGAAGTTGGAGGGTTCGAGTCGATCCGGATGGACGTGATGGATGATGTCAATCTCGGCCGGCTGCTGCGTGACCACGAAGCTCGCGCGGACCTGCTGGTTGCCGGAGATGCCGTGCGAGTTCGCTGGCAGGAGTCCGCCTGGGGAGTCGTCCGCGGTCTCGAAAAAAATGCCTTCGCCAATTGCCGCTATTCGGTGGCGAGGCTGATCGGCTTCACCCTGTTTTACTCAGCGATCTTTTTCCTGCCGATTGCCGCCGTCTTGTGCCTCGACGTTGTCGCTGCCTCTGGCTTTGCCGCCTCGCTGGTGCTGCTGGTCGTCAGCTTCGGCTGCCTGTCGAGACTCTTCGGAGGTCATCTGACAGTCGGTCCCTGGCTGCCAGTCGGAGCGGTGGCCGTGCTGCTGGCTTTCTGGCGGTCTGCCGTGATTACGCTCCGGCAGGGCGGAGTCCGCTGGCGCGACACGTTTTACCCGATCGAAACACTTCGAGCTTCACTCTACCGCAGGTCGAATGTCCGAAAGAAAAGAACCACGGAAGATGCGGAAGGACACGGAAACAAGCTTCCGTGATTTCCGTTTCTTCCGTGGTTCAGAATCAATCCCTGACGAGGACACAGGACTCACGACAAGTTCTGCTTCCGCATCATTTCTTGAAGACCGCGTGATCCGGATTTCCGCGAGCTTCCAGGTACGCCATCAGATCGAGGACTTCTTCTTCGGTCATCGTGTTTGCCAGTTTCTCCGGCATCAGCGACAGCGGTGACGGAGCCTTAATGTCAATGATGGATTTTTCAATCACGATCGGTTCGCACTTATCCAGGCCGATCGGGTTTGGCATCAACGTGACCGATTTTTCGGTTTCGGCAACCAGCAGACCGCTGTATTGCTTGCCCTGGTCCGTCACGACGACCCAGGCCTGGAATTTCTTGTCGATCTCTTTGGACGGTTCGAGGATCGATCGCAGAATGTGAGCTCGATCTTTCTTTGCTTCCATCGTCGCCAGGTCCGGCCCGACAAGGCCGCCGACGCCTTTCATCTGGTGGCAGCTGAAGCAGGCGAGGGCCGTGAAGAGCTGTTTGCCTTTCGCGAACGAGCGGCCTTCAAGGCCGTCTGCAACTTTCGGTTCAAGTTCCTCGAACTTCCAGTCGCGTACGAACGGTCGCACTTCGCCGATTTCCATGGGCTCGGCGATCGGGTTTTTCGCCAGGTAAGAGTCGACATCTTTGACGACGTGCATGACGCCGGCCATCGTTCGCCAGTGGCCAGGGAATGTGCAGACGTAGGGGTAGTCACCCGGTTCGCTGGGTACTTCGATAATCAGCCGTTCGGTCTCGCCGGCCTGCAGAAGTTTTGTTGCCTTCAGGATGTAGGGTGAGTCCGGGACGAAGCCTTTCGCAAACGCATCCGGTGAGGTCGCCATCCGCTCGCCGCCCTGAGCGACGTCCATCATTTTTCCAGGTGCCACCAGCAGCAGGTTGTGTGGCATGATGTCGGTGTTTTCGAGGACCAGCTCAACCGGCTTGCCGGCTTCGACCGCGATCTCTGGACGGTCATACCGCATGCGGTGAGGGACCGTTCGAATCGTAATGATGCGGATGCCCAGATCGCCGATGTCAGCTTTGATCTTCTTCGCCTCGTCGGCGGGAAGGATCGATGCGAGATCGTTCGCAAGCTGCAGCGACGTTCTTACAGCGAGCGTTGCCCGTTCCGTGGCGTCGACTTCGCGAGCGTTCATGACCAGAACGGACAGCAACGGCCGCACCTCGGTCGGATTCTTCGGCCACCGGTATCGTGGGATCCGCTGGAGTCCCTGGACCGCAGCCAGACGCATGTCGTTCTTCTGAGCGAACTCGGCAAGCGTCTTAAACGTCTCTGCATCGTGACCGGGAATCGAGGTGATCGCGTTGATCGCTGCTCGCCGAATTCGCGGAGTCGGGTCGCTGTCGAGCTGAACAGCCACGGACTCGATCGGAGCCTTGTTGCCTGTCGTCTCGTAAACGGGTTTCCGCTTATCGTTGAGCACTTGCAGCGTGAACCCCTCAAGCCGGTCGACATGCTGCCCGTTGTCTTCGGATCGGTTCCAGATGACGATCGAGTCGATTGGCACTGCCTTCCCGAGGTCGACTTCCCACCACGCATTGTTTGCCTGTTGAGTGTGCGTCTGCCCGTTCTGCTGGTAGGCACCGCTTTTGTTTCCGTCGATCGCGCGGGCAGCAACTCCGCCAAAATCCGTGCTGACCTGTGACGCCGTGCCACCGCGGGCGACGTTGCGACCACCAGCGAAAACTTCCACTTCAGCCAGCGTCAGGACACGGCGACGGCCCGGCAGTTCAATACGGACGTAGCGGCCGACCGTGCCTTTGGCTGCTGCGGCCTGTGACGCAAACTTCTCCGGAAGTCCGTGCAGCAGCGGCTCGACTTCTTCATAAAGAGCGGCACGCTGCGCGGGATCCGGAATGATCGAGACCGCATCCAGAAAATCTTTCAGCGAGCTCAGCGAGCCGGACGCCAGCTTCCACGCGGGCTCAACCGACTTGTCTGCCGCAATGAGTGCGACGTAGCCGATTCGACGAGTGATCGTCCGTTTTGCAGACATCGTCCACGCTTCAAACTGGGCGCGATGTTTCACGAGGTCCGCGGCGTCGCGTCGCGTCAGCATCAGGACGAGGTCGTAAATCACCGTTGCAGCTCCGGGCGAATCCGTTCGGTCGACGTAGTTAATGGCCGCGGTGAGTTCGGTCATCTCGTCAGTCTTCTTGAATCCCGCCAGGCCGGAGAGTGCTCCCAGTCGAGCCTGTTCCTTGACTGCCGGGCGAGTCAGCATCGCCAGCAGAACGGGAGCTGACTTCGGCAGGTTGGCCAGGTCGGCCGTCGGGATACTGCCGAGGATGTACTCGACGCCGGCCGGGTTGTTTGCCGCGAACGGTGCGCCGTTGCTGATCGACGATTTCCACAGCGGCTCCATTCCGCGGATGGCTTCTTCCAGGGCGTAGTTGATGTAGTAGTCCCGTTCGTGCTTGACGGCTTCGAGGGCTACTTCAGCCGCCTCAGCCGTGTTCACCCACGTGCAGGCGCGAAGCGCTTCGAGGCGGACTCGCGGATGCTCATCGTTAATCTGCACGCGGAGCAGGGCGACGTGATCTTCGATGTAGTCACGCCAGTAACAAAGGACGCGGGTCGAGGCGGCGCGGACCCGGTGGTCCTCAGAGCGGAGGCAGGCTTCGAGCAGCTTGCGGTCGACGGCGTTGTGATTCTGCTTGACCCACAGAACTTCGAGGCGGTTGTGCTCAAAGGTCTCGCCACCTGGCTTCTGTCCGGCAAGCCACTTGTCGAGAGCTGCCACGACTTCGTCTCGCGGGAATTCGCGAAGCTTCATCCGGACGCGATGTCGGATGCGGTCTTCCGGCAGTTCGAGCAGCGACACGACTTCTTCGAGCGGTCGGCCGTCGATCTGAACCGGCTTGATGAGCGGACGGCTGGGATAGGTGACTCGCCAGATGCGACCGTGAGTGTGGTCGCGATTGGGATCTCGCAGATTGTGCTGCATGTGGCCGATCAGCGGGTTGAACCAGTCGACGATGTACAGAGCTCCGTCCGGGCCAAACTGCAGGTCCGTCGGACGGAAATTGCGATCGCTCGAAAAGAGGATCGGCTCGATCTCTTCACCCTCAAAACCGCTGCCGGCATCCTTCACGGTGTGCTGCAGGACTCCCTGAAAACCGATGCAGTTGTTGAGGAGGTAGTTGCCCTGAGCTTCCGGCGGGAAGTGGCGTGAGGAAACGATCTCACAGCCGGCGGTCGGTCGGACACGCTTCTTGAAGAACTGCTCCATCTGCTTGCGGTAGGTGAACTTGAACGGTCCGAAGTCGTCCTGGCCCTCGTAGTTCTGCGTGTACAGCGAGAACGCCGTGCCGAAATAGTTGGCTCCGCCAGACGCGTCGGCGACGAAGTTCTGGCCCCACTTGTCAAAGCAGTGGCCCCACGGATTCGCGAAGTTGTAAGAGACGAACGTCTCGAGTTTCTGTCGAGTCGGATCGAATCGGTAAACGGCTCCGTGCCCGTTCCGGACGACGCCGTAAGGAGTCTCGACCTGAGTGATGTGGAACGTGCCCTCGTGCATGTAGATGCCGCCGCCGGGTCCCCACTGGAAAGCTCCGATGGCGTGGTGGCTGTCGCCCGAGTCGAACCCGCCGAGCAGGATCTTCTTCGTGTCGGCTTTGCCGTCTCCGTCGGTGTCTTTGAGGAAGACGAGGTTCGGTTCCTGAGCGACGTAGACGCCGCCGTCTCCGACTTCGAAGCCGGTCGGCAGGTGCAGGTCGTCGGCGAAGATGGTCTGCTTGTCGGCTTTGCCGTCGCCGTCGGTGTCCTCAAAAATGAGCAGCTTGTCCGCAGGCTTGTTCGGCGGCTGGTACTGCGGATAGGTGGGCATCGTCGCGACCCACAGTCGGCCTTTCGAATCGAACGTGAAGTTCACAGGATTCTTGAGGTCCGGGAAGTCGATCTCCGATGCGAACAGGTTGATTTCGTAGCCATCGGCGAGTGTGAATTTCTTGATCGCCTCTTCCGGCGGGAGAATGGCGATCGGCTCTTTGAAGTTTGTCGGCACGTCGTACAGCTTGCGGGTTCCGCTGTAGTCGACAGGCGACGCCGGAGCATTTCCGTTTGCGGCCGCGTGAATTCGCTTGTCGACGACCGCGCACATTTCGTCCAGCTTCTCGCGTTCATTTTCGAGCACGTATTTATCCGTGTACGGCGGGTTGCCGTTCGGCCGCTCGGACCGGCCACCGTAAATGTAGAAGCCGTTGACCGCGCGGTAGCGGTGAAAGTACTGAAAGTTTTTCTCAGCAATCTCGGCCATCAGTTCCGGGTTTGCCGCTTGCCGGAGGGTGGCCGTTTTGACGGTAAACGCTTCCAGAAACATCGGAGCCAGTCGCTGGTACCCCGAATCCGTCAGGTGGATGCCGTTAAATGTGAGCGCCTCTTTCGATCCCTGGAACAATCCCAGCGTCGAGTGAAACAGATCCACAAACGCCGTATCCGTATCAGCACAGACGGCGGCCATCGTCTTTGTGTAGAGCTCCAGATTCGAATTCGTCTTCGAGCCGTCCGGCAGATTCGGGCTGTTGAGATTCTCGTGAGCGATCGGTGAAAACAGCACGAGCCGCGGGGCTCCCTTGCCGCTGTAATTCTGAGCCTTCGTGTGAGCGATAAAATCCCGCAGCTCCTTCTCAAACGTGGCGACTCCCTCAGGCCCGTCAAAGGACTCGGCGAATCCGAAGAACGCCATAATGACGTCGGCCCGAGCCATCGTCAGATGTTTATCCGGCTCGCCAAAGTCGAGCGACCGAGGCCGAAACCGCACCTCATCCGCCGTGAATCCCTGGTTCCGAACGGTCAGCTCCAGCTTCGGAAACGTCGCGTGCAACAGCGCCTCGACATGCCCGAAATACTGTTCCCGTTCGGCAAGCGTCCCGCCGATCAGAACGATCCGGTCGCCCTTTTTCAGCTCGACCGGTGGAGCCGCCTGAAGAATCGGAGCGGCAAAAGTCAGAAACGCCAGAGTCAGCAGCAGTCGAATTCTCATCATCAGTCAGCCTGTATGAGTGAATAATGTGCCTGCATCCGCACCGGAATGTTGAACCAGGCCACGAATGATATCGGGTCCGTTTACCGCAAACCACCGGCGGGTGAGACGGCGTTGCCTGCGACCCCTTTAGGATCGGCGAATCAATAAGTGTCGTAGCCGAAGTCGTGAGACTGCGGTCCGAGCTCTCACGAGTTGGGCTACTCGCGACAGTTATGTCTGCGCCGGTCCTTATCTCTGCCCGGACGGCGGACAAAACTCACCGCCAGCCAGCAGTCCGACCGAGACCGCCTGGTGTCTCTGGCACTCCCCCCCCCGAAAGCCGTCGTCGATGCCGGCAACGGAACAACCGGGGTTGGTGTGCTTCCACTCGATCCAGGATTTTCCCGGTCCCCGTTTGTATGCTGGTGTCCGCGTGGTGTGCCCTTTCGGAACCGGGGAGACGGGTGATGAGCAATGTGGCGAGCGGGTCGGCCAGCGATCGGAATCTGCTGTTTGGCATTCTGGCTGTGCATATGGGCTTTGTGTCGCGCGACGGGCTGATCGCTGCGATGCACGACTGGCTGGCAGACCGGTCGAAGTCGATTGGCGAACTGCTGACCGCCCGGGGGGAACTCTCGGCAGCTCATCACAGCCTGCTGGAACCGCTGGTCGACGCGCATGTCGCTCAGCACGGCGGCGACGTGCAGCAGTCGCTGGCCGCCCTGTCGTCCGACGGCGGAGTCGGTCCGGCGCTGCGCTCACTGGCGGAAGTGGACGCCGGGCTGCAGGCCAGCCTGTCACTGCTGTCGCAGCCTGAACCGGTGGCTCCGGATTCTTCCGCCGGTCTGCGCGAGGCCGGGTGGGCTTCCAGCGCGGGACCGTACGACGGCAAGGATCCGCCCGCCCACGGCGACGTGCCGGTTCTCGCCGACGGACGGATCGAACCGCAGCCGGTTGGTTCTCCCGGTGGCCCTGCCTCGGACGAGCCGTACGAGGAGACGATTCTTGCGAACGCGCTGGACGAACCGGTCGGGCCGAAGCTGCGGTTCCGCATTCTGCGTCCACATGCGGAAGGCGGACTGGGTCGCGTGTTCGTGGCGCTGGATTCCGAACTGAACCGCGAAGTCGCGTTCAAGGACATCAAACCCGAGCACTCACGGAATAAGGACGCTCAGACGCGCTTCGTCGTCGAGGCCGAAGTCACCGGCGGGCTGGAGCATCCGGGCATCGTGCCGGTCTACGGACTGGGACACTTCGACGACGGCCGGCCGTTCTACGCCATGCGGTTCATCCGTGGCGAAAGCCTGCACGACGCCGTGAAGGCGTTTCACGGTGAAAGTGAAACACAGAGGCACAGAGGACACAGAGCCGCTCCGCAGACAGGCGGATCGGAGAACGTCAAGGAAGTTGGTGCTGACAATCTCCGTGATCTCCACGCCTCTGTGTTTCCACCGGCGGTCCCGTACGCGAACAACCGCGACTTCCGCGATCTGATCAACCGGCTGATCGACGTGTGCAACGCCATGCAGTACGCGCACGATCGCAAGGCGCTGTGGGGTGGTGACGTTTTTGCGGACAGTGCAGTCTCTTATTCTGGTTGGTTGATGAGGGCTTCGAACT
>JAQBVJ010000043.1 GCA_027623235.1 Planctomycetota bacterium | reverse complement strand
CACAAAAAACAAACGCAGCCATGCCTGCGAGGTTCGCTGCTGCGCTGATCTCTGCAAAAATCCCCGGCAGTGCCATTCGACACAGAATCCGTTTTTGTGCCTTTTGTGCTCTTTCGCGGCCATCATTTGGTTGCGGCTGTGCCGCTTTGGTGACGGACGATTGATCGACCTGTGGAGTTGCCATGTTTAACGGTTCGGAAATCGCAAACCTGTTCGAAGAGCTCGGGGTGACTCACGTCGTGACCGTTCCCGATACGACGATCGGTCCGTGGCTCGCCGAGATTCGTGCGACCTCTGTCGACGTCATTCAGGTTTGCCGCGAGGGCGAGGCCTGGGGCATCGCGATGGGGCTGTACCTGGGCGGAGCGACTCCGATCGTCCTCATTCAGTGTACGGGGCTGTTTGAATCGGGCGATGCATTGCGGAACGCGATTTACGATTACCGACTGCCGCTGTTCGGACTGGTCGGGTACCGCAGCTACCTGAGCCAGGCGTCGCTGCCGGGCGACACGTGCCTGCGATTCACCGAGCCGATTCTGGATGCCTGGGAGGTTGATTCGGTGTTCGTCGACGAACCTGGGAAGCTCGGCGAAATCGCGACGCACTTTCGAGCGTGCCAGGCCGCGGGCAAACCCGGCATCGTCCTCTTCGCGGAGGGCAAGGCATGAGCGGCAACACAAATTCCAACATGCCTCTTGTCGAGACACTGCGAGTTATCCAGCAATCGCGCGGCAAGGAAGATATCGTCGTGACCACGATGGGAACCGGCCGCGAGTGGTCCGGATTCGAGCAGCATCCGCTCGATCTGGTCTACGTCCCGTCGAGCATGGGGCAGGCGACTTCCGTCGCGCTCGGCCTGGCGATCGCTCAGCCCGACCGGCGAGTCATCGTGTGCCAGGGCGACGGGTCGCTGCTGATGAACCTCGGCTCGCTCGTGACGATCACGTCGAGGATGCCGCAAAACCTTGTCGTGCTTCTGATGGAAAATCGCGTTTACGAGATCACCGGCCGACAGGGAACACCCGGCACCGCAGAACTGCGAGCCGACGGCCAGGACACGGACTTCGCGGAGCTCGCGCGAGCCGCCGGATTTCCGGAAGTCCTCGAATTCGACGACCTCGCCGCGTGGCGCGACGCCGCTTCGATGGTCCTTTCGTCGAGCGGTCCGGTCTTCGCCGTTCTCAAAGTTGAACCCGTCTCCGGCGAAACGGCACCACGCTCGCCCGGCCCTGCCTGGGAACGAGCGACCGCCCTGCGCGAACGACTCACCCGTAGTTCAGGCGGAGCCTGACCTGCGGGGTATCCTCGACGGAAGCTTCCGGATGGGGGAGAATCCTCAACACGGTGACGCTGTAATATCGACCCAGGGAATCAAGATGGTCCGTTCGATCAGTCTCATGACGACCCTTTTTGGCCTCGTGCTGGCACACCAGGTGACGGCGCAGGACGCTGTCGACTTCGACCGGGACGTACGTCCGATTCTGTCCAACACGTGCTTCACCTGTCACGGTCCGGACTCGAACAAACGGCAGTCCGACTTGCGGTTCGACGTTGAGGCCAGTGTCTTTGCCGATCGCGACGGCAGCCCGATCCTTGTTCGAGGCAAGCCGAACGAAAGCGAGCTCATCAAGCGGATCCTCACCGACGATGAAGACCTGGTGATGCCTCCGCCCGATCAGAAACAGCAGCTGTCGAAGCAGGACAAAGAGATCCTTAAAGCGTGGGTCCAGCAGGGGGCTCCGTGGCGCGGGCACTGGTCCTTCGAGCCGGTCCGCCGGCCAGTCGAGCCGACCGTCAAAAACAAAGCCTGGCCGAAAAACAGTATCGACTTCTTCGTGCTGAAACGGCTTGAAGAGGAGGGCCTGTCTCCGTCAGAGATCGCGGCAAAGCACACGCTGCTGCGGCGAGTGTCGCTCGATTTGACCGGACTGCCGCCGACGATCGATGAGCTCGATGCGTTTTTGCACGACGACTCGCCGACGGCTTACGAAAAAGCCGTCGACGGTTTGCTGGACTCTCCGCGATTCGGCGAGCACTTTGCGCTGCCGTGGCTCGACGCCGCCCGCTATGCCGACACGAATGGTTACCAGCAGGACCGGACGCGGACCTTGTGGCCGTGGCGGGACTGGGTGATCCGGGCGCTGAATTCGAACATGCCGTTCGACCAGTTTACGATCGAGCAGATTGCCGGCGATCACCTGGAAAACCCGACTCAGAATCAGCTTGTCGCGACGGGCTTTCACCGGAACCACATGCTGAACGGCGAAGGCGGGCGGATCGCTGAAGAGTCTCGTGTCGAGTACGTCATCGATCGGGTTGAGACGACGGGTGCCGTGTGGCTCGGGCTGACAATCGGTTGCGGGCGATGCCACGACCACAAGTACGACCCGGTTTCGCAGCGTGAATTCTACAACCTGTATTCGTACTTCAACTCAGTCGATGAGCGAGGCAACGTCGACGCGGACGGCAATGCCAATCCGGTGATGCCGGTCCCGACGGCTGAGCAGACCGCGCGGAAGGTAGAGCTCGCCACGCAGGTCGGCGACCTGCAAAAGGAGCTGGCGACAATTCAGCAGAAGTATCAGGCCGCATGGGAAACGAGTCTTCTCGCAGAAATTTCGTCGGGCAACGAAAAGGAGTACTGGCTCACGCTGAAGCCGGAGTCGTTGAAATCCGAGCAGGGGCAGACGCTGACGATCGAAGACGACGGCGTCACGATCCTGGCCACGGGAAAGAATCCGAACACGGATACTTTGCTCGTCACATTGAAGACCGGCGTGAAGAATGTCACCGCGATTCGACTTGAAGCCGTGCCGTATGAGAAATTCACGAATGGAGGTTTTGCTCGCAGCGACAGCGGCAATTTTGTGCTGACGGAGTTTCGCGTCGAAGCGAAGTCGAGCGGCGACGAAGCTGCGGCGGTCGTCAAGTTCGCGTCGGCTCAGGCGAGCTTCGAGCAGGGCGGCTGGCCGGTGAAGAACGCTTTTGACGGGAAACCAAACACGGGTTGGGCCGTCCACAACCCTTCGGATATGCGAATCCCACGGCAGGCGATGTTCGTTTTTGAGAAGCCGATCGCTGGCGGAGCGGGCACGGAACTGCGGCTTGAGTTGCGGCACGACTCGCCGCACCCGTTTCACAATCTGAGCCGCTTCCGCGTGGCAATCACAACACAGCCAGCTCCGAAGCTGGACGGATCCAATGGCCTGCCTGGCGATCTGGTTGCGGCTCTGAAGATCGAGGCCTCGAAGCGAAACGCAGCGCAGGCAAAACTCGTTTCCGACGAATTTCAAAAACGGTCTCCCGAGGCAAGAGCGACGCAACAGAAGATCGACTCGGCGCGGAATGAGCTGGGCGCGATCGACAAACGCATTGTGCAGACGATGGTGATGCGGGACCTTGCTCAGCCGCGAGAGACGTTCGTTCTGATTCGCGGAACGTGGGATCAGCCGGACAAGGAAAAACCCTGCTCCCCGGAAACGCCAGGCTGTCTGCCGCCGCTTCCGGAAGGCTCGCCGAAAAACCGCCTCGCCCTGGCGCGTTGGCTGGTCGACAAGGGCAACCCGCTCACACCACGCGTCGTCGCGAACCGGTACTGGCAGCACTTCTTCGGGCAGGGGCTCGTCAAAACGACCGAGGACTTTGGTTCGCAGGGCGAGCGGCCGACTCACCCGCTGCTGCTGGAGTGGCTGGCCGCTGAGTTCGTTTCGAGCGGCTGGAACGTCAAGCACATGCTCAAGCTGATCGTCATGTCGAGCACGTATCAGCAGTCGTCAAAACTGACGCCGGAACTTGCGGACCGCGATTCGCAAAATGCGCTGCTGGCTCGCGGAGCCCGTTTTCGAATCACCTCGCAGGCCATTCGCGACCAGGCGCTCATGCTCAGCGGCCTGCTGGTTGAGAAAGTCGGCGGGCCACCCGTGAAGCCGTATCAGCCCGCGGGAATCTGGCTGGATCTGTCGCTCGGAAAAATCAGCTATCAGCGAGACAGCGGCGAGGCCCTTTACCGCCGCAGCATCTACACGTTCTGGCGTCGCGGTTCGGCTCCCACGTCGCTGTTCGATGTTGCTTCACGACAGGTCTGCAAGGTCCGCGTTTCGAGGACGAACACGCCGCTGCACTCTTTGATCCTGTTCAACGAGACGGGCTTTATTGAGGCATCGCGGAATTTTGCCGAGCGGGTCATGATGGTCGAATCGGAACCTGCCGCGCGGCTGGCTCTGGCGTTCCGGATGGCGACGTCGCGGCCGCCGACACCGCGCGAAGCGGTAGTGCTTTCACAATTGCTCACCGGGATGCAGGACAATTTTAGCGCCGATTCGGAAGCCGCTTCGAAATACCTCACCGCCGGCGAGTCGAAGGCGGATGCCAATCTCAATCCGATCGAGCTGGCAGCGTACACGGCAGTGACCCAATTGATTTTGAATCTGGATGAAGTTGTGACGAAGGAATGACCGAGGCGTCTGTCCTGTGGTGGTTGGCAAATTCGAAAGAGTGAACGATGAATTCTGCACTGTGGCTGCAAGACAGGCTGAACCGGCGGAGTTTTCTTTCGCAGGCCGGGCTCGGTTTCGGAGCGTGCGCGTTGTCGTCGCTCCTCGCTGGAGACGGTGCGGCGTCCGAGCTCAATCCCGGCCTGAACGGGCTGCCTCATTTTCCGCCGAAAGCGAAGCGGGTGATCTGGCTTCAGATGAGCGGCGCGCCGTCTCACGTCGATTTGTTTGATCATAAACCGATCCTCGCTGAGCGACGCGGCGAAGAGATTCCCGAGTCGATTCACCAGGGACAGAAGCTGTCCACGATGACTCAGGGAAAAGGCAAGCCGTGCCTGGGATCGATTGCTCCATTTCAGAAACGCGGTGAGTCCGGCGCGTGGGTTTCGGACCTGCTGCCGAAGACCGCCGGGATTGCCGACGACCTGTGCTTCGTTCGCTCGATGAAGACCGAGCAGGTCAATCATGCGCCGGCGATGACGTTTCTGCTGACCGGTGCTGAGCAGCCGGGGCGACCATCGATCGGTGCGTGGCTGTCGTACGGGCTCGGCAGCGACAACGACAATCTGCCGACGTATTGCGTCATGACATCACGCGACAAAGAGGGTTCGTGCGGGCAGTTGTTTTACGATTTCTACTGGAGCAGCGGGTTTCTGCCGTCGAAGTTTCAAGGCGTGAAATTTCGTGGCGGCGGGGGAGACCCGGTGCTGTACCTGTCGAATCCGGAGGGGCTCAGCCGGACGGCGCGGCGGAAGCAGCTGGACGGGCTCGCCGAGCTCAACCGGCAGAAGTTTGAGCAGGTGGGCGACCCGGAAATTCAGACGCGGATCTCTCAATACGAAATGGCCTTCCGCATGCAGACGGCCATGCCGGAAGTCGTCGACTATTCCGACGAGCCGAAACACATCCTGGAACGGTACGGACCTCAGGTGGACCAGCGAGGCTCGTTCGCGTCGAACTGCCTGCTCGCGCGAAGACTGGCCGAGCGAGGTGTGAAGTTCATTCAGCTGATGCATTCCGGCTGGGATCAGCACCAGAACCTGCCGACTCAGTTTGCCGAGCAGTGTCGCGACACGGACGCCCCGTCTGCGGCCCTCGTCCGGGATCTCAAGGAGCGAGGCCTGCTCGACGACACGCTCGTCATCTGGGGCGGCGAGTTCGGTCGCACACCGTTCGGCCAGGGCGACATCAACAACAAAACAAAGCACGGTCGCGACCATCATCCGTACGCCTATTCGATCTGGATGGCTGGCGGCGGATCGAAGGCCGGCACGCAGTACGGCGAAACGGACGAGTACGGCTACAACGTCGTCCGCGACCAGGTTCACACTCACGACCTGCAGGCGACGATTCTGCGACTCACGGGAGTCGACCACGAGCGGCTGACCTTCAAGTTTCAGGGCCGGCATTATCGACTGACCGACGTGCATGGCGAGGTCGTGGACGGAGTGATCGCCTGACGATGCCCATTCAATTCGAGCCTCACGCGGAGGGAATTGTGATCGCTGTTCGAGCTCAGCCAGGGGCAAAGAAAAACGGCATCACCGGCGAGCATGACGGAGCGCTGAATGTGTCGGTGACACAGGCCCCGGAAAAGGGCAAGGCGAACAAAGCAATTGTCGAGGTCCTCGCAAAGCAGCTTGGGCTGAAGAAGTCTCAGGTGAGCCTGCTCAGCGGACAGACCACTCAGCAGAAACGATTTCTTCTGAGTGGAGTTGATGAGACGGCAGTTCGCAACATTCTGAAGGCTATTGACCAGTCGTGAGAGGCCTTGTGTCGGACAGCACTCGTCACTGATTTTCTTCCCGCTTCCCGCTTGTTGACAGTGTCAGAAGTGGTCAATACGATGGCCCGCTCACTTCTTAAGCCGTTCGGGCTACGGGTATTTACGGAATTTTACGGGCATATTCAGGGACGGGATTGCCAGCCAGCGGCTGGTTTGTTCGTTGATCCACTCGACCACTTCACGTCTGAGTTGGCATGCCAGAAACCGCAACAAAGACAGACCCACGAACCAAACCGGTGATGGGTGCCACCTCGTACGACAAGGTGTCGTCGGGGTTGATTTGTGGCGTCGCCGGGCTGCTGGGTCTGCTGGGTCTGCTCATTGCGATCTGGCTTTCGAATCGCATTCCGCCTCCGCCGGCCCCCGTTCCGTTTGAGATCGTTGACCTGCCTGGCGGGTTTGAAGACGGCGAACCGGACGAGCAGATGGACCTTGAGTCTCCCGAAGAGGAGATTCCAGATCCGTCGATCGCGGAGACGCCGGAAGAGAAGGTCGAAATCACAGAGATGCTGGAGACGGTCGTCGAACTTTCTGACTCGGCCAGCCAGCAGGTGGAAATGGTGATGCAGTCCGACGCGTCGGCGACGTCCGGCAAAGTCGGCAGTTCCAAGGGCAGCGGAAAACGTCCGCTCGGAATGGGTGGCGGAAAAGGCGGGTTCCCCAGGGATCAGCGCTGGTTCATCAAATTCAACGACGACTCCATCGATGAGTACGCCCGGCAGCTCGACCATTTCCAGATTGAACTGGGAGCGCTGTTTCCGGATGGCCGGCTGGTCATGATCAAGGGCGTTTCGCAGACACGCGTGGTGCCCCGCACTGTGCAGACGGGCAAGGGGGAAGACCGGCTTTACATGACATGGCGAGGTGGCAGTCGGCAGCAGACGGACCGCGAGCTGTTCAAGAAAGCGAGCATCGACGCGACCGCAGCCACGATCATGCACTTTTATGCGCCGGCAACCGAGAACCTGCTCGCGACTGTGGAAGTGGGTTATCGAAATCGGAAGTCGGCCGAGATTCGCCGCACGTATTTCAACGTTCGAAAAGACGGGTCCGGCTATCAGTTTATTGTTACCAGTCAGTCCTATCTCCGCTGATCGGAACGGACGACCGACGACTGGTTGTATCTCTCTTTTGATCTCAAGCAGCAGTGACCGACTCCCATGGACATGGATCTGATTCTTGATCTGACCGGCAACTTCATCTACGGGATGATGGCGGCCGTTGCTCTTTACGGTACTTACACGCTGATCATGCTTCAGCGGCAGGTCGGTTCCAAACGGTTCAGCAACCACGCCCAGGCGGAGCAGTTTCTCGACGGACTGCGCGAATCACTGGAAGCTCAGAAGTTTGAGGAAGTCGCCGATCAGTGCGACACGCCTCCCTTCTGGTCCAAGGCTGTTCCACAGCTGATTCTGGTGGCCCTGGCCAATCGGAATCAGCAGATGACCAAGCTTCGCCGGACCATCGGCGAGCACTTCGAACGGGAGATCCTGGCCGACCTGGAATACCGGATGTCGTGGGTCAACACGGTGGTCAAGACGGCTCCGATGCTCGGGCTGCTTGGAACAGTGACAGGCATGATCCTGGCGTTCGGCAAAATCGCATCGGCAGCCAGTCAGGGCGGACTGAAGCCAGAGCAACTGGCCGGGGACATTTCCTTCGCGCTGTTCACGACCGCGCTGGGTCTGATGATCGCTGTGCCGCTCGTTATTGGTGGAGCTTTTATCCAGGTTCGAATCGGCAAAATGCAGGACCAGGTCCAGCAGTATCTCGGGGTCTTCCTTGAGGACCTCGAAAATGCCTCGGGCAAGGCCGGGAGACGCTGATCATGGCTCGCTCACTCTCCGGCGGCAGCGGATTCAAAAAAAAGAGCAGCAAGGCTGACGAGGCGGACCTCGACATCACTCCGATGATCGACGTGACGTTTCTCCTGCTGATCTTTTTCATGGTCACTTCGACCATGCAGCAGGAGTCTGCCGTCAACGTGCCGCCGGCAAATTTCGGTGTGGGTAAAGATGCCAACACGTCGACGATCGTGACGATCCTCGCCCCGAAAGGTGGCGGTGTCGCGCGGGTCCTGCTGGGCGACGGATCGGGTGACGAAGCACGCAGTATGGAAACTGTGACGGCCTACGTGCAGGCGGGAGTCGCGGAAGGCAAGCGGCAGGTCATCATCAAGGCGGACCGCGACGTGAGTCATGGCAAAGTGCAGGAAGTCCTCAAAGCGCTCGGCGAAATTGAAGAACTTCAATTTGCTGTCGGCGTAGAAGAAGTGAAGTAAGGACCTGCGCCATGTCCATCAAATTTCGCTGCCCGAAATGCCGACAGAAATATTCTGTCGAGACAAAGAACGCAGGCCGGAAGATTCGCTGCGAAAAATGCAGCACAAAGATGCGTGTCCCGGAAGCCGGATCTGCTGTTCCGGATGAGCCGGTTCTGAACGAAGGGGCGGATCAGGACGAGACCGCAAAGCCGTTTCAGAAGACGCCGGAACTTCAGGCCGCTCTGAAGAACCTGCTCGACGATGACGACGAAGCCGACGTTGTCGAAGGAGTCTCTGAGGACGGCGGAGCGGACGACGTCGAGTTCGGGGAAGCTCCTGCGAACGATTTGCCGGTCTCGGAACCGCCGACCGGGAGCGGGGGTGACGACAAGGATGATCTGGCGGCCGTCCTCGCTTTTGAAGAAGCGATCGTGGAACAGGAAAGTCCTGCACCGGTCGCGGGTCGGTTTCCCGATGAGATGTTCGCCGAGGACGAGGACGAAGACGAAGAGCAGGAGTTTTACGGTGGCAGTCGCGCGGGGGCCGATGAGGAAATGGATCTGACGCCGATGGTCGACGTCACGTTCCTGCTGCTCATTTTTTTCATGATCACGGCCTCGTTCAGTATTCAGAAATCGCTCGAAGTGCCTGCTCCGGATCCGGAAGAGAAGGGGCAGTCGACAGCGATTCAGAATCTCGAGGAGTTTGAAGAAGAATCGATCATGGTCGAGATCGATGCCCGCAATCTGGTGACAGTCGACGAGCAGATGGTCAGTGACCTGAAGCTGCTGCCGAAGGTTCTCAAGGCGGCACGGAAACCCGAAATTCTGATCACGGCCCATGAGGATGCTCTGCATGAAGTGGTCGTGCGAGTCATCGACGCAGCCAATGAAATCGGGCTGCAGAAGATTCGCGTCGGCCTGAAGCGAGGAAACTGACAGGTGACGACTCGGACTCAAAGTCCGCCTCACACGATGACGAAGGCTGACAGTTCACAATTGACAACGACCTGACGAGTGTCGCCCGAACGGGTTTCTCGACCGGGCAGAAGCACTCACCAGGGGGGAGACGATGGGAAAAAAGCCAGACTGGGTCGACGACGACGACCTCTTTGAGGACGGCGAAGGTCCGAACGAAGACGCCCCGAAGGACGCTCCGGTTTTGAAGCGGCGTGGTGCAGACCGCAGCGCGCCAGAGGCTGCTCCGCGCGGCCGACGTGCGCGTGATGATGACGCCGCCACCTCAGAAGACGATGCCGTGAAAAAGCCGTCACCGATGGCGCGCCTCGCGCTTCCGACGAAGCGGCCTGGTGAGCAGGAGATCGCGAAATCTCCAGTCGTACTCGCACTTGCAGCGGGAATCGCCATTCTGACCGTTCTGTCCGGCACGTATTACTTCATGATCGGTCGAGACATCGTCACGAAAGAATTTACGGCGATAGAGAACGACATCAGCGAGCAGCGGTTCGGACAGGCCATCGAGAAACTGGACGCGTTTATCATCGCTCACGGCCGGCACGAACGAGTGGATGAAGCGAAATTTCTACGAGCAAAAACCCGCGTCGACCAGCAGATCGTCGGGTCCGTTCCCGACTGGGGCAAAGGGCTCGAGATGGTCGATCTTTACATCAGTGATTGCCGCGACCTGGAAACCTACCCCGAGAAAAAGCCGGAACTGCTCGAATACTGCATTCAGATTTCGCTCGGCAGTTTGAAGACGGCGTCGGACATGGCGAAGTCGGCCAAGAATGCGACGGCTCTCGACACGGCGAGAGGCCTGCTGGTTGTCTCCGACACCGCGGCACTCAGTATCGACGGGTTTGCTGCTGAGGACGAACCGCCCACCAAGGATAAAGAGCAGATCAAACTGGATCGAGAAGCGGCGGAACGAGAGATTCACAAGCGTGGTGCGATCCACACAGCGTACGCCCTCATTGAGGGACACCTCACTGCGAAACGGCCGATTCCTGCTTTAAAGGCACGCCGTGATCTGATCGTCCAGTACGCAGACATGGAGCGAGACCGAAAGCTGTCCGGCTTCCTCGATGAAGCGCTGAACGTCGAGAAAGGTCTGATCCAGAAAGAAGCCCTCGACCGTGCGGCGTCGACTGAGGACCGACCGCTTCCTGTTCCGCCGCCGCTTTCGCTGACGCCTCATACTCGGTCGTCAACGGAAGCAACGTCTGAGGGGCGAAACGTATTCGGTGTTGCTCACGGATGCTGCTACGGCGTCGATTCGGTCACGGGAGACACGACCTGGCGGCGGGCCATCGGTCCGGATACCCCGTTTTTCCCCGAGCAAGTGGATACGACCATACCCGGGCTGCTGCTGTTCGACACGCGTTGGCAGGAACTGGTGCTGCTCAACCGACAGACCGGTGAGCTCGGCTGGCGGCAGACCATCGAAGAACCGGTCTCTGGAGTGCCGCTCATTCATGGCGGTCAGGTCTATCTGCCGACACTCGGCAAACATCTTTACAAAATCGATCTGCAGACCGGCCAGGCAACATCGCGGCTGACGTTTTCGCAGCCCGTCTACGCTCCGCCGGTCCTTGTTCGCGACAGCCCGAATCTTATCGTCGCCGGCGATGAGGGAGTGACCTATATCATCGGACTTCGGCAGATGGAGTGTGTTGCCGTCTGGCCGACTTTTCAGCCGCCAGGTTCGATCGACGTGCCCCTGCTCGCGATGGGTTCGCTCGTGCTGATGGCTGAAAACGGAGCCAGCCAGGGCTGCACACTGCGGGTCTTTGACGCGACCGACGTGGAAAACGCTTTCCCCGAAGTCGGCTCCAAGGTCATTCCCAGACAGGTGAGGGATCCGCTCTTACTGCGCGGAAACAAACTGTTTGTCCCGGCGGTCGGCGAGCAGTTCAGCGCGTTCACCGTGTCGGATAACAAAGAGCAGGAACCGCTGCTCGACATCGCCCGGCCACCTTCCAAATCAGAATACGACGGAGCGGTTTATCTGCTGGGGGGACCGGATGGGCGACTGTGGTCGTCAAGCGACAGGCTCCGGAAGTTTCAGCTGACGCAGGACGACCTTCCGGAAGACAACACAAGGAGAGAGATTAATGAATTCGGTGCCACCGGCCAGCCTCTCCAAAAAATCGGCGACACACTGTTTGTTGGCAAACGCGAACTCGGAAGCGACGCCATCAGCCTCGTGCAGGTGAACGGCGAGGAGATGACGGAATTCGGAAAGACGGTCCTGGGGACCGGGGTCCTCGCCGTCATGCCGACTGGCGAAGACAGCATTCTTTGTCTCACCCGGACGGGCGAATTGTTTCAGGTGACCGCACAGAAACTGGAGACCGGCGGATTCCTGTTCCGGTACGATGGCGAGGTGAAAATTCCCAAGGATGCCGTTGAGCCGATTCGGGCGGGCGTTCTCCCTGGTAATCAGTTCGCAGTGACATGTGGCGGCAAGACGCCGCAGCTCTGGATTGTTAATCAGGCTGGAAAGTTGTCACAGGAACTGACAACGACAGTCGGAGGCATCCTCGACCCGGTGCCGCTTGCTGGTGGAGCCGTCGTTGCTCTGCCGACAAAGCTGCAGCTTCTCGGGATGCCGGGCGGACTGCGGGCTGCCGATTTTCTGGGAACTGTCGAGCAGCAGGACACCGTCCAGTGGGGGTCGATCGTTCCGATTGACCAGGAACACATTCTTGTCACGGATCTCGCCGGAAACATTTCCCGGGTGGAGTACCGGACCAGTCCGAATCCGCATCTCCAGTCGATTGAGACGCTCGAAGTGGGGGCGAAGGTGCATGTTTCTCCGGCTGTGGCAAAGGGACGTCTGGTTGTTTCCGATGCAACCGGGCGAACGCAACTGCTGGATATCGTTGGTTTCCGGCAGGAAGCCGAGGTCAAGTTGAGTGCTCCAGCCTTCGGTACGCTGGCGATTGTCGGCGACCGATTGTTCGTTCAATCGGAAGACGAAAAGCTCCGTTGCCTGGCACTGGACCGCAAGCTGGAAGAAGTCTGGTCAATCAACATGGGCCAGGATGCGATGTCCGGCTCACCCATTCTGGACGGTGCCTCGTTGATTTTCGGCACGATGAACGGGCGCGTCCTGACGATCAATGTTGAAACGGGCGAAGAGACAAAAGTGCTGCAGCTCGACCAGCCGATTGAGCACGGACCCTTCCGGCTTGGCAGTCATCTGGTTGTCATTTCAATTGACGGCAGCTTGTACCGCATTGAATCTCCTTCGGGAGAAGGCTCATGAAACATCGGTTGGATTTTCTTTCGTGGTCGCAACGTGACTTCTGCGGCGAAGGCTGGTGGCGTCTTGCACTCGTTGTGGCGCTCGTTGGGGCACTGGTGCCAGGTTCTCGCGTGACTGCTCAGGACGAGGAAGAAGCATCGCTTCCGACTCTGGGAGAAATGAAGACGCAGATTCCAACGATGGAGGAACTGCTCACCGGCGACCCGGTCGACTGGATCATTCTCAAGAGCAATCTCAAGAAGGGTGACGAGCGGGAAGTTCTGGTTGTGCAGCCGGTTTATCCTCGGCCTGACACGATTCAGAAGATGGCGGAGGCTCGCGAGAATCTCAAACTGTCTGCCAAAAGACCAAAGCAGGAAGCGGGAGAAACGGACGAGGAGTACAAGACACGGCTGGCGCGACTTCTCGACGAGGCCACATTTCTGACAGTCTCGCTGCCGGAAGATCCGGCAGATACCGATCCCGATTCCGCAGCCGAGTACCGGCTCAACGTCGCCCGCAACGTTGATCAGATTGTCCACAGCGAAGACCTGATGCTGAGGCGGACCGACATTCTCCTGAATGAAAAGAAGCTGGATAAGGCGTTCGAGTTGCTGCTTGTCGTCCAGCGTCGCGTGCCTGGCTGGCCCGGATACACCGATCGCCGGAATCGACTGCTGTTCGAAGAAGCGAAACTTCGAATGGAAGAAGGTCAGCTGGAAGAGGCTCTGGCGTTCTTCGAAGAACTCTACCTTCTTGATAAGGCGTATTCCGGTTTGCGGGAGGAGCTGGGAAAAGTCATCGACGCTCTCATCAAACGAGCGGAAGACTCAGGTGAGTTGCGACAGGCCAGGTATTTCCTGCTTCGACTTCGTGGTCATGATGCTTCGCATCCCGTCGCGGTTCGCTGGACCGAGGGCTTTTCGAAGCAGACAGACGAACTGATCCGAAAAGCCGGTGTCGAGCAGGCTGCGGGGCGACACGCAGAGGCTTTCGCGCTGGCGACCGAAGCAGCCGGTGTCTGGCCGCCGCATCCGCAACTCAAAAGTTCTTATGATCGCATCGCGGACCGATATCAAGTTCTGTCTGTCGGCGTTCCGCGACTGGCTGGAGACGCAACGCCGTTTTTTCTGCCGACGGATGCAGACCGGCGACTCGAATCACTTCTCGCGAAGGATCTGTTTCAGGTTCGAGGTTTTGACCGGGCGTCGTTTTACGAATCCCCCGTCTTTGAAGAGTGGATTCCAGCGGACCTTGGCCGGAAACTTGTTTTCACGTTGCGACGCCGCCGGGCAATCTGGGAGTCCAATCCCGTTTTGACCTCAGAGCAGGTCGTCCGATCAATCGGCGATCGGCTGAAACAGAGCTCACCGTACTACGACGAGCGGCTGGCGAGTTTTGTCAGCTCGATGGAGGTCCGTTCGCCGCAGGAATTCGTTCTGAATTTCTCGTCAGTGCCGGTCCGGCCTCAGGCGTTATTTCAGTTTCCAGTTCGACAGCCAGTCGTCCCGGCCGCGGCGGCTGAAGGAGGCACTGCCTCGGGATCGGATGCCTTGTCGAGGCGGTTTGTTGTCCATGAGAGGGCCGACGATCACATCACGTTTCGCCGCGCGATTCCTCAGGCGGATCGCCTTTCGTCCTACCGTGTCGAGGAGATCGTCGAACGCAAGTACCCGACGTCTGAAAAACTCGTGCAGGCACTATTGCGCGGTGATGTTTCGGTGTTGCCTCGACCGCCGCTGTGGTACGTGGACGATCTTGTCAACGACGACCGGTTTTTCCTGGAGCAGTACGGGGTGCCGACGACTCACGTGCTGCAGTTCAATCCGGAAAGCAAACCACTTCGGAATGCCGAATTTCGTCGGGCTCTGGCGCAGATTCTCGACCGACAGAAGATTCTCGCGGAAACGGTCCTTCACGATCCGGAATCCCTACGCGGGCGTGTTGTGTCCGCTCCCTTTCCGCGGAGCAGCTACGGCTACGACTCCGGGTACGATGACGAGCTGAAGAAATCGGGGGCGGACTCACGCGACCTTCCCCTGGCGTTTTCTTTAATCAAGTTCTCCGAAAAACGGTTCGGTGGGAGCCTTCCGGAACTCAGGATGGTCTGCGAGCCAGGCGAAGTGATCCTCGCAGCGGCCGAACAGCTTGTTGCTCAATGGGCGCAACTGGGAATCAAAGTCACGATCGTCGCCGGCACGGAAGAAACACCGAAGGACTGGGATATCGTCTATCGAACAGTTCGCATGTCCGAGCCCGTTACGGATCTCTGGCCATTCCTTACGATGAAACCAGATGCGCGGGTTGAAGATCTGGAACATCTTCCGGACTGGCTGCGGCAGCAGTTGATCGAGCTGGAGCAGTCCGTCGATTTCAATTCGTCCGTTCGAATGCTCCGTGGCCTGCACTTCCGATTGAATGAACTGGTCCACGTGATTCCGCTGTGGGAAGTCGACGATGTCATTGTGATCCGCAAGAACATCCAGGGCTTCCCACAGCGACTGGTCGACCCGTACCACAATGTCGAAAAATGGAAAGTCGGTGCGTGGTACTCAACGGAGCTGCTCTGATTGTCCTGCGGAATCCCCTTTCAACCCTCATTTGTCATCATGCCAGGCCGAGAAATGATTCTCTCTGGAAAACCCGGAGTGCTTTGGACTTCTGCATTGATGCTGGCCATTCTTCTGGCCGGCATTGAACTGAGGGGTCTGCACGCGCAGGACGGTCCTGCTGAAACGACTGCCAGGCCGCTTGCAGAGAAGACGGTCGAGCCCGCCGGTAAAACTGCCGCCGGGAAGGGGAAGGCAGCAGCCGGAAAGGACGCGACCGCTGCTAAAGAAGAGTACATCGAGCCGCCACCGCCTCCTCCGAAGCAGCCGCGAATCCCAATTCAGGAACTTCGCTATCGAGTGGAAATTCCGCTCGTCTTTGAGCGGTCTCTACATTTGGGACCGGCTTTCCGGCAGGGCGTTCTGGCTGAACTGCACGAACTGGCAGACCGAAGTGTCGGAGGCATCTGGGATTTCTCGATCTATGAGCCGGATTGGCTGACTCCCCGAAACCGTGCCGGGATCGAGAGCGTTTCCGGGGATGGAATCAAATGGAGAAATCGCGTCTTCAGCACTGCGGAGTCGCTTGCCGAACTGATCACGCAGACGACCGAGGGCAAAGTCGAGGTCACCGTATCGATCCCGTTGCCGTCCGCGCTGGCGGAATCCGTTGGCGAGATCATCTCGCTTCCGGACGAAATCGAAGTCGACGAACAGCGAAAGCGGCTCCTGCGTGCCCTTGTTGAGAAAATGAGCAACGGCAAAGTTGATGCGAAAACGTCAGACCTGATCGCTGAGTTGATGACCCTCTACGTTCTCCCGACACCACAGCGAATCGACAAGGTCTTCCCGATCGCCGTAGAGAAACACGGTAGTTACTACCACGTCACGTCTCGTGAGTGGGATCGAGATACAGAGTCACTTTCGCCAGTTCGGTCACGACGGACACTGGATCGCCGCGGAATTGCCGAGGAGATCATGCATCTGCTGGGCGAGCTTTATCATCCGGTCGGGCAGATTGATGAAGCAAATCCGGAGACCGCGCGAATTAAGATGCGTGCTGGCCTGTTCGCTGCGGGAGATCCGGTTTTCGCTCACGTGACCGCCAGGTCGCTTTTCAAACCGTTCTTTCGTTACCTCGATGAAGATCGGATCCTCAAGCAGATGCAGTTTCTCCCGTGGTCGTACCTGACGGTCGACAAAGTGGATCGGGAACGCGTCGAGACGACAGTCTACTCCGGCGTGGCAACACCACTGGGAGCCTTTCGCCGACGTCGTATGGAAATCCGGGCCATCGCGATCAAGCAGGACGTTGGCGTCACCACACTGCGGCTGGCGCCAAAACGAAACCACGACCGGCCGCTGGTCGGGTATCTCGTGGCCGTCTATGACGAGCCCCCTCCGCCGCCACCACCGGACGGAGAAGAACCGCCGAAAGACACGCCTGATCCGCGAAAACCAGACATTTATCGGAGCGATCGCTTCGGTCGTGTTCAAATTCCAGTCGATCCGAACAAACCCCTTGAGTGGGTCTACATCCGAAGCGGAAGCTCGCTGCTGACAAAGTTCCCGTTCGTTTCTGGTGTCGAAACCAGCATGCTCGCTGAGTGTCCCGACGATACGATTCGGCTCGACGTCGAAGGGCAGTTGGTACTTCTGCAGAGTCGACTCATCGACACGATTGCCAAACGGTCGGTGGTAATTGCCATGATTAAGAATCGTCGAGCGAAAGGTGAATGGGATAAGGTCGACGAGTCGCTTAAGGAATTGAATAACCTGCCAACGCTGGAGGAGTTCACGGGTGAGGTTGAGGAGATTCAGTTTCGATCGAAGGAAAAAGCGAAAGCGAGGAATGATCGACGATCGATCTCGCGGATTGATCGCCTGGGGAAAGAAGTTCTGAAGGTGGCAGCCATCCATCTCGATCAGGAGAAACTGGATGAGTTGCGCGAGGAAACACGAGAGATGCGGACGCTGGACAAAGCGGGCGTTGATCCCCGGGAGCGTCGCACCGCGCCGGGAAGTTGAGCCGTGCAACAATTGCATCATGTGACACGGCGGGGATGAGCAGGACCGCGATGCGGAATCTTGATTCTTCATTTTTCCGTCGTTGCTGAATCGTGACCCTGAAAACCGGCAAGGCTGATGTCGCTGAACGAGAACGATCTGGAAACGTATTCCTACGATCTTCCGGTCGAACTGATCGCGAAGGAACCGCCGGAACGTCGTGATCAGGCGCGACTGCTCGTGCTTGACCGAGCGGCGGGCACAATTCAGCACTGCTCTGTCAGTGATCTCCCCGAACTGCTGTCCCCGGGAGACTGCCTCGTCCTTAACGACACGAAAGTCGTCCCTGCCCGACTGATCGGAGAGCGGACATCAACCGGCGGGCACTGGGAAGGGCTCTATCTTTCTTCATCGGAAGAGGGCCTCTGGCAACTGATCGGCCAGACCCGTGGTCGCCTTCTGCCAGGAGAGAAAATCACACTGCATTCCATTCACGACTCCGTTCAACCGTCCTTGCAGCTTGAACTGAAATCGCGGGACGAGGATGGCATCTGGTCGGCCCGGGTTCACGATGATCGCGACAAGTTTACGTTGCTCGATCTTTACGGCACCGTGCCGCTACCTCCCTACATCCAGCGCAAAGTGGCGAATGAGGCCGACTGGGGACGCTACCAGACGACTTACGCCGAGCATCCCGGATCGGTCGCAGCGCCGACGGCGGGACTTCATTTTACGGACGAACTGTTTGCCCGCTGTCGGCAGCGGGGAATCGAGACAGCTCGGGTAACGCTGCACGTTGGCATCGGCACGTTTCGTCCGGTCAGTGTCAATCAGCTCAGCGAACATCGTATGCACAAAGAATGGTGCAGCGTTTCGGAAGAGACCGTGCAGAGGCTGCAGCGGACTCGCCAAAGTGGCGGTCGCGTCGTCGCCATCGGGACAACATCCGTGCGGACGCTGGAATCGGCGTCGCAGCACGGACATTTGCAGGCATGGTCAGAAGAGACCGATTTGTTCATTCGTCCCGGGTATTCGTTTCGGTCAGTCGACTGTCTGCTGACAAATTTTCATTTGCCGAAATCAACGTTGCTTGTTCTGGTGAGCGCCCTGGCGGGAACAGAGTTCATTCGTGAGGCCTACCAGGCTGCGGTGGAGAATCGGTACCGCTTCTTCAGCTACGGCGATGCGATGTTGATTCTGTAACCGCTGGCTGTTGGCAGTGAGCCGTCGCTCAGAAGCGGGTTGCGTGGTTCTCTCGCGACAGGTCAGCGTGAGCGTCTGCTGATTCGCCCTCGCTGACGCTTCGAGTTAGTTTACCGGGCACAATCACTCGTATCTTCGAGAGGAGCCTTCAATGAACTCAACAGAAGCCATTCGTCTAGCCATCGACTCCGGGCAAATGATCTCGCTCGCCTACCTCGGTGACCTGACCGATGCGGACTTTTTCCATCGGCCGCATCCGGGCTGCAATCACATTACCTGGCAGATGGGCCATCTGATCTCGTCAGAACATCAGATGATCGAGAGTGTCGTTCCCGGCTCGATGCCCGAACTTCCAGCAGGCTTTGCTGAGAAATACACGAAAGAAACGGCCGCTGTTGATGACGCAGCGGCGTTCCATTCGAAACAGGAATTGATGGAGCTGTTCGAGAAAATCCGCGCGGCGACTCTTGCGGCGCTGACGCAGCTTTCGGACGACGATCTTGACAAAGCATCGCCCGAGGAAATGCAGGGTTACGCTCCGACGGTGGGAGCGGCGTTCAGCCTGCAGGGCGGACACTGGCTGATGCATGCCGGTCAATGGGCGGTCATTCGGCGACAACTGGGACGAGAGCCATTGTTTTAAGTCGGCTCACTGTCATCCGACGTCGCTCAAATCAGCTCTCTGCTCAAATCAGCTCGCGAATCGGCTGGCCGCGTTCCACCAGATATCGTGGCCGGCCGGTTCGATCGGGAATTGCTGTGTTGACCGCATCGATGCCGAGGTGGTGATACACCGTCGCGGCAACATCCTGCGGATCAAGCGACCGCTCAGTGACGTAGGCACCGTTGCCGTCTGATGAGCCGATTGTCTGGCCCATCTTCAATCGGCCCCCCGCGAGCAGCACGCTGAACGTCTTGCCCCAGTGATCTCGACCGGCCGCGGCGTTCATTTTTGGCGTCCGGCCGAACTCGCCCATCGCAACGACGAGAGTCTTTTCGTAAAGACCTCGATCGATGAGGTCTCTCACCAGCGCTGCGATTGCCCGGTCGACGGGCGGGATCAGCAACTTTGCTCCTTCTTCCGTCGGCAGCCGATTCGCTGTTCCGTGATGATCCCACGGTTGAGTATTGACGGTGACGAAGGTGACTCCGCGTTCGACCAGACGCCGAGCCAGCAACGCGCTCTGCCCGAACGTGTGGCGGCCGTAGGCGTCCCGAAGAGAATCTGGTTCGGTGGAAATGTCGAACGACTCTCTGACACGCGTGCTGGTGAGCAGACCAAAGGCCGATGCCTGATGATCACTCATGTCCGACATTCGTGCGTCGATTTGACGCTGGTGCTGGTCGACAGACTTGAGGAGAGTCCGGCGATCTTCCAGGCGGTCGAATGTGACTCCGCTGGCGAGCGACAGGTCGCGAACCTGAAAGTCAGCGGAATTCGGATCGGAGTTCGTGATGAATGGGTTATGAGTACCGCCCAGATACGTGGCATAGTGAAACAGGTTGTCGGTGCCGCCTCGCAGGTGCGGTGCGGCGGCGTAGGCGGGCATCCCCGGTTCGATCGGACCGCGTAATGCAGCCGCCACAGAACCCATGGATGGACGCCGCTGGACCTGGTTGTCCGGCTTGTTGAAGTCCGGGCCTTCGAATCCGGTCAGCATCCAGTGGTTGCCTTTGGTGTGATCGCCCGAGCCGTGATTGACGCTGCGAAGAATCGTCAACCGGTCGGCAATCTTCGCCTGTTCGGGCAGCATCTCGGAAAACTGCATGCCGGGCACGTTGGTTGAGATTGCTCCAAACGGACCCCGGTACTGGCTCACCGCGTCTGGTTTTGGATCCCACGTTTCATGGTGCCCTGGTCCTCCGCTCATCCAGATGAGGATTACGCTCGTGTCGGCTTCCCGATTCACAGCCGGCGCCGAGTTCGCGGCCTGAACGCGGCAGCGAAGGTAGTCGGCCAGAGACAACCCGCCCAGGCCGAGGACTCCCGCCTGAACGAAGCTGCGTCGCGAGTGGACTTCGCAGTCGAGTGATGCGCTACCCGTGACTTTGAGCATGATCGTTCCCGCAGGTCAGGCTCAGCCTGACGGAGTGGAATGAGAACGTGAGACGCAATTCGTCAGGCACAGCCTGACCTGCCCGCTCGTGTTAATCTTTCAGCTCGATGTAGAGCGGAAGGTGCCGGTAGTAAACCTCAAGCATGAGCAGGCTGAGGCACGTTGTGTAGTGTCGGCCGCCAGCCTTGCCCCACTTCGCGTTGTCCGGATCCCAGCTGCCTTCGGTCGCGACCTCTTTACTCTGCATGCGAATCAGCATGTCGCGCAAGCTGGCGTTCCATTCGGCCCAGTGCTCACCCTGCATGTGGAACATCACCTGGGTCGCGTAGTACCAGTAGTAGGCGTCCTGTTCGGCCTCGCGCGGTAGTCTGCCTTTCAGATAATCCGCTCCGGCCGTGAGGTCGGTGTCACTTCGTTTTGCCCCCAGGTACTGCCGCATGAGGAGTCCTTCGGCAGTCATGGCAAGCGTGACAGGCTTGCTGGGGTGATATTTGAACCGACCAGGTGAGGTTTCACTTTCGACTGAGTCGAGCCACTTCGTCACGCCGGCGTACGCCGACTTCGGTACGTTGAGTCCGGCCATTTCTCCACTTTTCAGAGCCATGAGTTGCCAGCCGGAGACGGACGTGTCGGACTCAAACTTCGGCAGGTACCGCCAGCCGCCGAGTTGCGGATGCTGTGCGGCAATGACGAAATCAAGAGCTTTCTGAGCGGGAACCTTCAGTGAAGAATCCTGCGTCATCCCGTACGCCTCGCAGAGTGGAATCGCCGCCATGCCGTGGCTGTAGAGCCACACGAATTCGGATTCGTTTGTGAAGAGGTCGCCGTCGGCTTTCTGATGACTTGTCAGCCAGGCGAGCCCTTTTCGAACGACGTCCTGATGCTCTCCCGACTGGTGGGTGTAGCCGGCTCCCAGGAAGGTGAGCAGGGCGAGTCCCGTGGCGGCCGTGTCGGATTCGAAGGTGCCGTGACCTTTGCATTCGTGGTCCTGGCAGTTGAGTTCGTGGATGCTCCAGTGGCCGTCGGCAAACTGGTGCCGGGCGAGCCATTCCAGACCGCGTTCGACCGCTCGTTCGGAAGCGTCGTTTCCACCCAGCTTCTTCGCGGCGTCACGACGGACATCCGGACGACGCATCGAGAAGCCAGCGCTGATTCGCTCAAGGGGAGCCGCACTGATTCCGGGCACGCTGCGTTTGATGAGGCCGGCCAGTTCGGAGGCTGAAGCGAGCGTCGGTTGTGGCGAACCAGCTTCCGATCTCCCGGCGAGACCGCTCGTTCCAACACGGCCGGGAAGTGTTGGTGCTGATCGACCGACACCGCTCGTGCGAGGCCCGCTCAATCCGGGAAGCCCGGCTGTTCGGCGAGGAACGGATGCTGTGCGTGGCCCGGAAAGCGCTCCGGCGGATCCGCCGCCGACTTGTGGAGCCGCCTGAGGACCGGCGATGACCAGATTCCCGGACCGCTCGGCTGCGGCTGCTCCTGCGGGAAGAGCGATTCCCGCGGAACGTCGAGTGAGACCCGTTGTGCCGGACTCGCCAGCGGAGAATCCCGATCCTGAATTGAGCTGAGCGGACGGGCCAGAACCTCGCCCCGTGAGCCCGGTCGTGCCGCCGGACTGGACGCGAGCCGGGCCGGTTCCAGTGGATGCGATGACGGTTCCCGTGCCGCCTGGACGACCGCCGCTGTCTGGCACGCCGGTTGTCGATCTTTCGATTCCCGTGCTGGCCGGCCCGGTGGCGAGGACTCCGCCCTGTGTCGCTCTTGTGCCCGCGGCGGAAGCCACTGCGACGTTGCCGGCGTTCGTACCGACCGCGCCGATCTGCTGACTTCCGGCTGGCCGCGTGCCACCGTTCGAGGGATTGCTGACAGCCGATCCCAGCTGCGGCCTGCCGCCGCCTGTTTGCGCAGAACCCGCTCCACCCGATCCGAGCGAGGCGACTCCCGTTGCCGATCGAGTTGCGGTCGGTGCTCCACCGCGGCTGGCGGCTCCGGTTGGAACAGTTGCGGTTGCTCCTCGGGTTGCCTGCGCCGCTGCAGAGGAAGCGTCGAGGCTCGGCGAGCTGACACCCTCAGCCGAAGCGACCTGAACGGCGGCGGCATCGGTCGACGCGGCGGCTGTGCTGCCTCCTGCTGCGGTCTGACTTCGCTCGACCTGAGCTCCGCCAGCGAGCGGAGCGGACTGCGACGGGTTAACCTCGGCGTTGGCAGATCGCTCGGCCCGGACGCTGTTCACGGCGGTGGTTTGTGCCGACGTTGCGACGTCCTGCATCTGCCGCTGTTCGGCCGGGAGAGCCTGCGATGTTTGCCGCGCCGCCTGGACCGCTCGCTCCTGCGCCGTCAATTCGGTCGCCTGAGCAGTCTGAACTTCAACTGCCTCTGCGGCGGCCGACTCGGTAGCCCGCGCGGCGCTTGCAGCACGCTGGGCGGCCGCCACTTCCTGTGCGGATGCGTCAGGGCGAACCTGTGATCGGTCGCGGGACATGTTGGTCGCCTCGACTCGCGGGTCAGAACGGCTTGCCTGCACTTCCTGCATCTGCCGCTCAGTCATATTGGGATCAGTCTGAGCCCGCTCTGCGTCGGCTTTTGCCTGAAGCTCCGCTTCAGATGCCGCTTCGGTGCTGACTTCCGGTTGAGATTCCGCGTTCTGCGCGGCGGCCTGTTGCTCGCGCTGCTGCCTTTGCATCAGAGCTCGGACGTCCTGCTGTTGAGCGTCCATCTTCGCCCGCTCAACCTGAGCCGCCTCGACATTCTGCTGGCGATTGGCCTCGACCTGCTGCTGCTCCTGGTTGACTTCGACTTCGGCCTGTTGCCGTTCGAGTTCCTGCATCTGTGGATTTTCGAGGACGTTCTCAAGTGGCTCGTCGAATTCCGGCTGCTCAAGTTCCGCGCCGCCGTAATCGGGCATCGTGAGTTCTTCGAGCGGTTCGCCTGCCGGCGTTTCTTGAGCGATTCGATCGGCGAGGGCGAAGCCAACTCCCAATTGCTGAATGACCACGCCCAGCAGGAAGTGCAGCAGCAGGCTCGCCACGATGGCGTACTGAAGCCGCTTCATGAGAACGTTTCTCACCAGCCACCCGGAGGCAACCATCATCGCGCCCAGACCGAACGCCCAGCCCGCCTGTCCGGTGAGCTCATCCATGCCGGGAAGCGGTGCGTCCTCGCTTTGAGCGTACCTCGACATCATTCCCATCAGAGCAAGGATTGTGGCTGCCGTGGCCAGCCCAAGAGCCGAGATCAAACGGAATCCGCGCGAGGACGCTTCCGCCAGTTCCTGCTGAGTTGTGATGAGTACGCTTTTCATAAGTTGCCTACTGTTCCGCTCCATCGTCTTTCACGACTGCCACTCGGTAATCGCGAATGTTGGCCTGGTTGCAGAGACTCATGACACGGGCAATGTATTTCCAGTCGGCCGCCTCGTCACCTCGAATCACGACCGATTGATTTCCCGGGTTGTTCAGTTGCGACTGCTGCAGCCTTCGGGCCAGAGCCGGTTCGGCTTCAAGATTTCCGCCGACATAGTACTGGCCCTGAGCGTTGATATTCACGATGAGTTCCTGAGGTTTCATCGTCATCGGCATTGCTGCCGCCGCTTCTGGAAGCGCAGCTTCGAGTTCGCCCTCATTCGTCATGCGGGCCTGCTCTTCAAAGTGGCTGGCGACGAGGAAGAACAGGAGCAGCTGAAAGACGCAGTCAATCAGCGGCGTCATATCCAGTTTTCGCTTGTCATGCTTGTTGGGAATTTGAAATTTCATTTTCGTACGGGCCTGCTGCCCTTGCCGATTTCGAGGGTGTCTGAGGCGACGTCGTCCTGGTCCTGCTTGGACTTACCGTGTTCCCACATGACGTCCCACAACCCGCGCGGGCCGTCAATACTGGCCGGGTCGTCGTTCTGTATGAGTTCGGGGTTCTCGGCGGCAGCAAAGCTCAGTGCTGGTTCGTCGACCGAGTCCTCGACCGAGTCCTCGACCGAGACTTCCGGAGCAGGTTTCGGTTTCGGACGCCCGTTGGCGGGGGGAGCGGGAGGCGCCTTGCGTCCGCTGCGTACCAGGACGAGCGATTCGTTTTCGTCCTCGCCGACGGTCCTGTTAACTCGCAGTTTGCCTTCATACCTCTCGAACAGTGGCATGATCTCCAGAAAGATCTCTTCCATCCGCTTGAGCAGTTTTTCGATTTTTCCTTCCAGCATATTTGCCAGAATGATCGCAACGACGGCGACGAACAGGCCGGCAAAAGTGGTGACAAGCGCCGTGTAGATTCCTTTGGCCAGTTCCTGAGCTTTCTCGTTGCCCGTCGAACTGGTCGTACCCATGACGATGAAGGCCATGATCATTCCCTGCACGGTGCCCATCACACCGAGCAGCGGGCCGATGCTGGCAACCACGTTGACCGGGCGAAGGTTGCGAGCCATCTCGGTGGCCTCGCGACCGACGGCATCTTCGGCTGCTTTTTCGACCTCCGGTTGCGGGCGGCCGATCTTGAGGATCGCGGCTCGCAGCGCGGTTGAAAGGGGTGAGGGGTTCTCAATGCACAGCCGATGAGCCTGTTTGGGGTCAATGCCGGCGGAAGTTGTCAGGTCGCTGAGGCCCACAATCAGCGGGACGGGAATGATCTTTGTCCGACGCAGCCCGATGAATCGCTCGATCGAAAACGCCAGCACCACGACCGATGCCAGGGCGATAGGGATCATGAAGATGCCGCCCTGTACGGCGAGTTCCCAGACCGAGGCTTGAGGTTCGAGTGGCTCGGCCGCGGCAGTCTCGCCCGTCGGACTGGCAGCGGGAGCTGGCTGCGGAATCGTTCCGTCCTGCGCGAGTCCGAGCAGCGGCCAGACAGCGAACAGCAAACCGCAGAAGAGGATGACCAGTTTCGATCGTGAGTTCAGGTGAGACATAAGGCATCTTCGAGTAGGTCAGGCTCGGCCTGACGAAGTATTGGTTTTGTGTTTCAAGACTGCTTTTCGAGTCGCTGTTGTGAGACTCCGTCAGGCGAAGCCTGACCTGCAGCGTCAGTTCCCGAGTGCCGCCAGGCGTTTTTTCGCGTCGCTGACTTTCTGGTGAGCCGGATACTTCTCAACAAGTTGCTGGTAGCAGTTCTTTGCCTGGTCAACATCCTTGAGGACTTCAAAACAGCGGGCCGCCTCAAAGAAGCTCATTGCTGACCACTCCTTGTGGCCGTACGCAAAGGCACCTTTCAGAAAGTGCTTCGTTGCTTCCTTGTGGTTCTTCTGGGCAAAGTGGCACTCGCCAATCATGAAGCGGGCCTTCGCGGCGGTCTCCGTTTGAGTCTCTTCGGTGACCTTCTCGTAAGCCTGCACGGCGTCGTCCAGCTTGTTCTGATTCTGCAGTGCCCAGGCGACTCCGTAACGGGCTTCCGGCCGCATTTCGAAGTTGTCGTAATCGTTCAGGACCTGCTGGTGAAACTTCTGGCTGGCGGGCCAGTCTTCGAGCTTGCCCGCGCATTCACCGGATCGGTACAGGGCGAGGGCGGCGTAATTCGGGTTCTTTGTGGCGATGACTTTCGCGTAGAGCTCTTGTGCCGGTTTCCACTGATCCTGCTTGAACTGACATTCGCCCTGCAAAAACTGAGCGTCACCCGCGAGCTCACCATCCGGATGCTCTGAAAGCTGCGTACCGAAAGCCGCGGCCGCTTTGCCGTAATCCTCTGCCTTGAGGTGGCACCAGCCGAGCTTGTGCAGAGCTTTCTCGGCAATCGGCGTTCCGGGAGCCTTTCGCTGCGTCTCTCCGTAAGCCGTGGCTGCTTTCGAATAATCCTCGGCGTCGTACCACGACTCGCCAACTCGAAAGAGTGCTTCGCCAGCAAGCGGGCTGTCTGAGTAATCTTTTGCAAGTTTACGAAACGCGGCGACGGCTTCCGTCGTTTTGCCAAGTTCGGTGTAGGCCCAGCCAAGTTCGTATGCGACTTTGTCCGCGGCCGGGTAACGGTCTGCAGAGTCCAGAATCCCCTCGTACGTTTTCGCGGCGTCTGCAAAATCTTTGAGCCCGGCCTGGGCGAGGCCTTTGACGTACTGTGCGTCAAGAGCGTCGGCTTTATCTGGAGCCTTTGCCGCAAACGAGTCAACGTCGCGCAGGACGGCCTGGTACTCACCCAGCTGGTAGTTGGCCATCGCCCGGACGTAGTAGCCGCGCGGCGCGATCTTCGACGTGCCGTAGTTGTCGAGCAGCGTGGTCATCTCGGCAGCGGATTTTTCGAACTCGTTCTGATTGAAGTAAGTCCAGCCGAGCCCGTACTGCGAGTGCGATGCGAATTCACTCTGCGGCCACTTCGTTTTGACGTTCGTGTAGTACGCCACTGCGGATTTGAAATCGCCGCCGGTGTACGCGGCCTCGCCAAGCCGAAAGTTGGCTTCATCGAGCCGCTTGGAATCGGGGTACTGCTGGATCAGGCGTTTGAGCTGTGCTGCCGCTTTGTCGCCGTCCTTGAGCTGTCGATAGGAGTCTGCGAGTGCGAGGATCGTTTCGTCCGCATCTTTCGCTTTGGGGTCCGCGGCGAGGGCGGTCTCAAAGGACTGTGCAGCTTTGCCGAAGTCATCCTGAGCCGAGAAACTTCGCCCGATGAGTGCCCGCGCCTCGCTTTTCAACTCGGCGGACGGCAACGCATCGACGTTGGATTCAAGCCAGCGGATTGCCTCGGGATGCTGCTTTGCCATGTGCAGGGCGAGGCCCAGTCGCACGCGAGCTCGCGGTGCGTTGTCGTGCTTTGGCGAGGACTTCAGGAAGTCGCCGTACGACTTGCCAGCCTCCGCATAATCACCCAGCAGCAGCCGTCCCTCGGCACCGATGAACTGCACATCCGGCGCGAGGCGGTCTTCCGGGAAGCGAACCAGAAACGTCGTCGAATGTTGTTTCGCTTTGTCGTGCTGGTCGGTGTCGAGTGCCGTCAACGCTGCCATGTAGAGAGCCTGCGAGGCAAGTTCGTGCTTCGGGTAGTTCTCGGCAAACTCTGCGTACTGAGAAATCGTCGGCGACTTGTCTGACGCCATGTCGTACAGGGCGTCGATCCGAGCGAGAACCAGATACGGCAATTGAGGGCTGCTGGCGTAGCGTGCCAGGGCCTTGTCGAGCAGTTCGACGGCCGCCTGTGGCTGCTTTTCTTTGATGTAGGTTCGAGCGACCCACTGCGTCGCCTCGGCGGCTTCCGGCACGTTTCGCTTTGCGACGAGCTCAAGGCCGGACCGCGCCTGGGCGTACTTGCCGACCAGGTAAAAACACTTTCCGCCGGCAAGGACCGCCGCATCAAAGTGCTTTGACTCCCGATACTCACGAGTCATCGTCCAGTAGAGCTTGCCCGCTTCGTCAAACTTTTCGTCTTCGTACAGGCAGCGAGCATGGCGAAGCATCGCGACGTCGGCGAACTGGAATTTCTTTTCCTCACCAACACGGGCGAAAATCGGCATCGCTTCTTTGAACCGACCGGCCGAAAACAGCATCTCGCCCTGGCGGTACTCCACTTCCGTCAGCAGTTCGTGCTTCGGGTACAGGCGAGCGAACTCGGCATACGTCTGCGCGGCTTTGTCTGTCTGCTTGAGTTGTTCCTGTGCGACGCCAAGGGCGTATCGCGCGTCAGGAGCCATTTCGTGCTTTGGAAAGTCGGCGATCAGTCGTTCGTAGGCGGCGGCGGCCGGGCCGGCTTTGTCCTGCTGGAACAAGCTCTCGCCCTGGTAGTAGAGTGCCCGCGCGACGTACTCGCTTTTCGGAAACTTCGTGAGCATCGAAGTCAGTGCGGTTTCCGCTTTCGCAAAGTCTGCCGCCTTCTCCGATTTTCTGGCAACGCCATACCACGAGATGCCCAGGTTGAGCAGCGTCTGATCCATCAGCTCAAACTTCGGATGTTTCGCGACGACGATGTCAAACGCGGAAATCGCCTTCGGGTACTGCTCGTCCTGCAGGGCACACGTGCCGAGGTAGTGCTGTGCTTTATCGACTCGCGGGTCTTTCGGAAACTTCTTGAGGAACGTCTCCCATTCCTCAATCGCCAGGTCGTACTGCTTGAGATTCTGAATTCCAACCGCCGCCGCAAACTGCCGGGTTGCCGCTTCCGTTTCCTGCGCAAGGGCCTCACCCAATGGGAGAACTGCCACGAGGATCGCGACCAGCAACGCGAAAGAGATTCGGATTTTAAACGAATTCATTGAGGAATCCTCGGTCACTCGTTGAGAGGAGACATTGCTCGCGAGGTTTTCACGTCGGAGAAGGACAGGTTGGTCGAAGCCCGATCGGAAACCGTCGAACTCATCTGGCAATCGAACCTGGTGCCGGGTTTCGGTCTTGCGGATCCTGCCTTCGCAACCTGAAGAAACGGCACGACATAACGCGTTTCAACAGTCGCTTCGCCGTTGCAGTCAGAAGAGCAGAATTCGCGAGATCACGACAGAAAAAGCGGAAAAAGGATCGCTCAGAGTACCCGCGGCTAACCGCAATGTTAAGCGCCGACTGGAAGACGTCTCGCGCACGCAGGGGAATCCCGCCTCACACCGGCACCCGTCGCGAACACCGAAGCGACCGGGGCAGCATACATGAATTGGAATCTGTGTGGATGTGCTGCCTTTGTGTGAGGAGTGGTTCATCTGATCTTCAGGGGAGGCTTCTGGCCTTCTGGAATCAGTGTCGTGTACTTTCGCCCTTCCATTCGCCTCTTCCAATCGGCTTTCGCTTCGAGGACGAGTTCGGGCTTGAGCATGAGGTCCAGGGCGGTGATTGCGATCGTCTTCGCCCCGTAAATGATGCCTTTCTCCCCAATGCTGGAGCCGATGCAGGCGACGTTCTGCCAGCTGTGGCCGGGACTTTCGGCGGCCATGCAGGAAGTGCGGATGCCTCCCGTCGGGACGTACCACGAAATGTCGCCGACGTCGGTCGAGCCTTTACTGATCACTCTCGATTCTTCGAGCGTGTCGATTTTGTCTGAGATCGCGAGCGGGTAGACAGCTCCAAACTCCTCGACGAGCGGCTGCTGAATCCGCCGGGCGAAGGCGATCTCGTTCTCGTCAAACTTCGGCGGGCCGACCTTCGTCAGGTTCATGTGAAACAGTTCGGAAAGCGGGTCGTTCACGATAAGCTCGTGGCAGTCCGTGTCGACCTTCACGCTGAGCTTTGTGCGCGTCATCAAGGCCGCACCCTTTGCGATGTCGTTAACCCATTTGAAGTAGTACTCGACGTCTTCATGGCTGTCGGCCCGGATGAAGTACCAGACGGTCGCCTTGGGAGGGACGACGTTGGGAGCTCCGCCGCCGTCTGTGATGACGTAGTGCAGTCGAGCATCCTCTTTTGTGTGCTCACGCATGTAGTTGACGCCGACGTTCATCAGCTCGACGGCGTCCAGGGCGCTGCGGCCTTTTTCCGGATTACCGGCTGCGTGAGCCGACACGCCATCAAACGTGAACTTCACCGAGACGATCGCCTTTGAGCTGCCCGCCCAGGGTCCGGTCTTGGTCGAGGGGTGCCAGTGCAGGCAGATGTCGAGGTCGTCGAACTGCCCGTCAAGCAGCATGTAGATCTTTCCGATGACGGTTTCTTCCGCCGGAGTCCCGTAAAGTCGGATCGTTCCGGGCAGTTTGTATTTCTCCATCGCGGCTTTGACGGCAAGAGCCGCACCCAGTGAGCCGGTTCCGAGCCCGCTGTGGCCGCACGCGTGTCCGGGCTCGCCCTCTTTCAGCGGAGTCCGGACGGGCTCGACTGTCTGAGACATTCCGGGCAGCGCGTCGTATTCGGCGAGGATCCCGATGATCGGCTGGCCGCTGCCGTAGCTCGCCACAAAAGCGGTCGGCATGTCCGATACGCCGTGCTTCACTTCGAAACCGTTCTCGCGAAGTTTATCGACGAGCAGCTTTGCCGATTTGTGCTCCTGAAGACCGACCTCGGCGAACTCCCAGATCGACTTGTTGACCGCTTTGAGTTCCTCGGTGCGAGCATCGATGTCGGCGAGGGCTGCTCGCTGAGGAACACCGAACAGCTCGTACTGAGCGCTGACGGAAGCGGGCAATGCAGCGACGGCGAGGCAAACAGTGAGCAGAAAACGAGTTGACAAGCTCATGGCATTCTCCGGGATTCGTGAGACGCGACTGCGATGAGGATAGGAGGCGGAATTCGGTTCTGCGAGGGATGCCGGTCAGCGAAGTGCTGGCTTCGGGACGTGTTCCGGGGGGATTCGGATTTCAGTTTTCTCAGGTCCTCCCTCGTCCCGCGGCCATCTGCTACATTCCGCCCCGCGAAGCAGCGTCCACGGAGGGAGCCACGTCGTGTTTCTGACAAAGTCCATTCGCCGCAAAATGGTCTTCGGGCTGGGGCTCGTTGTCGTGATGCTCGGTGCGCTGCTGACGAGCGGCCTGTGGGGACTGGCTTCTCTCCGGGCGATCATTCAGGACGAGTCGCTCGACGCGGCAACCGCATCAGAAGTTGTTGCCAGTGTCGTCCGCATTCGAGCCGTCATCCCGGACGCTGGCCAGCGGCAATCGCCGACGGATCCGCTGCCGGTGTTCGATCCTGACGAGCTTTACGAACGGATCGTCGACGCGCGGGCGATCGTCGTCAGTTATCGAAACCGGCTCAACGCGCCGGAATTGCGACTTCAGAAAGCGGCCGGGTGGAATCCGCTCGGCCTGATTGAACGACGACTTGCGGAGGTGCAGGGTGTCGTCGAGCTGCGAAAGGCGCTGAGCATTCCGCAGCTTCTGTTCGAGCTCGATCTGCTCGCGGTGGCGGCGGCAGATCTGCCGGAACTGCCCGGTCTGCACGCGCGGCTGGACGCGGCCCGTGACGATTACCGGACGGCTCTGACGGTCGTCTGGGTGAGCAGTGCGTTTGTCTTTTTCGGCCTGCTGGCTCTGGTCGTATTTGGAATTCGGCACGTGTTCCGGCCGGTCAACACGCTCCATCAGGGAGCTCGCCGAGTGGCTCAGGGCGACTTCAGTTACCGCGTGGCGATCGACTCAGACGATGAAATGGGCGAGCTCGCCGAGTCGTTTAACCGGATGGCCGAACGGTTTCAGGAGATCGCGGAGAACCTGGAACGCGAGGTCGAGGAACGGTCCCGACAGCTTGTCCGATCCGACCGCCTGGCGAGTGTCGGGTTCCTCGCGGCCGGAGTCGCCCACGAGGTCAACAACCCTCTCACAGCAATTCGCTGGTCGAGCGAGTCGCTGGAGTCGCGCCTCGCCGAATTGCTGACGGACTGCCCGGACGACGAAGTGGCCGTCGTGCAGCAGTACGTCGCGATGATTCAGTCCGAGTCGGAACGCTGCCAGGAGATCACGAAGAAGCTGCTCGATTTTTCGCGCAGCCAGGACTCGCACAAAGGCCGCCAGGATGTGGTTGGCATTATTCGCGAGGTGCTCTCGCTGATCACTCACATGAAAAAATTTCGCGAGGCACGGCTGGAGCTGATCTCACCGGAGCAGTGCGAGATCGAAATCAGCGGGCATGAAATCAAGCAGGTGCTGCTCAACCTGGTCGCCAACGCGCTGGACTCAACGGATGGCAAAGGAACAGTCACAGTCGAGCTTGTCGAGCAGGTCGACCGGGTCGAAATTCAGATTACCGACGACGGCTGCGGAATGTCGGCAGAGACAATCGACAATCTCTTTCAGCCGTTCTTTACGACCAAGGAAACGGGGCAGGGCACCGGTCTGGGCCTGTCCATCAGCGACCGGATCGTCACCGACCATGGCGGACGTTTGTCGGCCGCGAGCGATGGGCCAGGCAAGGGAAGCACGTTTACCGTTCGGTTACCAGTGCGGCAAAGGACGTCAGATGCAGTCAACGAATCCAGCAGTTACTCAACCAGCGTCAGCCATTCCGGGTGAAGCCTCCGCAATCAGGGAAGGTTGCCTTGAGTTTCTGGTTTTCGGACTGAAGGAAGCTCGATGCTGCATCTTTGCCGGCAGCTTCATGGCTGTACTCGTTATCTCAAACTGGATCCCGCTCGGCCCGGTTCCGCGGTATGACTTTATCCTGCTGGCGGCGATTGCGATCCAGATTGCTCTGCTCGCAGGAAAGGTCGAGTCCAAAGCCGAAGCCTGCACGCTGTGTTTGTTTCACATTATCGGCCTGTGCCTGGAGCTCTTTAAAACTCATCCGTCTGTCAATTCGTGGAGCTATCCCGAGGACGCCTGGTCGAAACTGGGAACGGTGCCGCTCTACAGCGGTTTCATGTACGCAGCTGTGGCCAGTTACATGTGCCAGGCCTGGCGAATCTTCGACATGAAACTGATTCACTACCCGCCACGCTGGCTGACGATCGCACTTTGCTTGGCGATTTATGGCAACTTTTTTGCCAATCACTTCGTCCGGGATGCACGTTTGGTTCTGATTCCTCTCGTGCTGATCATTTTTGCCCGTACGAAAGTCTGCTTCACCGTGTGGAAAAACCGTGAGAGGCACATGCCGCTCGTCATGGCATTTTTCCTCGTCGGATTTTTCATCTGGGTTGCGGAAAATATCTCGACCTTCTTTGGAGCCTGGGTTTATCCGGAGCAGGTTTCTGAATGGAAAGTCGTTACGTGGCAGAAGGTCTCGTCCTGGTTTCTGCTGGTCATTATCAGCTCAGTGATCGTGGCCGACCTGAAGCACTGGCGAGAAGATCGAGCGGCAAATCGACAGGAATCACTACTTCCCGATTCGATTGGTGACGTCGAACGGATCCGGTAGGTCTTCCACAAGAATCAGTTCGCGACCGGTCGAAACGGGTCCAAATGTCTGTTGTCTGCCGGACGGCCATATCACTTCGATGCTGCCTCCGGTTTCATTTTTGCCTGAGGCCAGCAGGATGGTTCGCTGATTGGATGCCTGAAATCCATCTCCCGCTGTGAGTTGCCTGGGAATTCGCCTTCCTCCTGCAATCAGTGTGACACGTGCTCCAATCGCGTCACGCGCCGTCTGTCGTGCGCGAAGGTGTATGGTGATGGACTCGGAAGTGGTTTCTGTGTCATTTCTCATCAGGCCCACCGGGGCATCAACGTGTGTGACACAGAATTCCTTTCGGCCATCTCGATTCCAGTCGAGTGTCGCGACGCATCGCCCGAGATGATTTTCTGTAAAATAGCCACCGCAGGAACTTGCGCTTTGTTGGGAAAAACTGCCACTGTGATTTACGAAGACCTGTGTCGGCATGAGCGATTTAGACTGCGGTTCGCCGTATTCCTGTAGATGTCCGTTTGCGACAACCAGATCAAGATGTCCGTCGAGATTGGCATCGAGAAACTGAGCACCCCATCCCATGACGCTGTATCCGGGACTTTGTAGTCCACTTGCTCGAATCTCATCCTGAAAAATTCCCGGCTGCTGCTGAAGAAACAGGTTGTTAGATTCCACGACAAAGTTTGTAGTAAAAAAGTCGATCATTCCGTCGTTATTACAGTCTCCCGCCGCCGTTCCCATGCATGACTGCGCCCGCCCGGAGTCTCCAAATGCAATCCCTGCTGCAGTCGCAGAGTTTTCAAAACGGAATGGCAATTCTTTGGCCGGTGTCAGAAGAAAATTGGCCGTGGTATCATTTGCGATGAACAGACTCAGGGCCGTTCCATTCAGATTCGCGGCGACGATTCCCATGCCTTTTCCATCTGGAAGTACAATGTCGGTGTCGTCCGTTGCGTCCCGGAATGAGCCGTCTCCCTGTCCGAGGTACAGGCGATCCTGAGCGGCAGGGAACATTGTCGGTGCGCATTGGACCGGGTGCCCGTTTTCGCTGCAGCTTCGAGAGTAAATGTCGTCGCCTGATAAATAATTGACGGCGTAAATATCCGGGAACGAATCATTGTTGAGGTCAGCAATGACAGCACTGATTGTCCAGGCGTCACCCGCAACACGAGCTTCTGCAGTCGTCTCTGTGAATGTTCCGTCGGTGTTATTCAAATAAAGACGGTTTCGACCGATGTTACAGACATAAAGGTCTGGCCAGCCGTCGTTATTATAATCACCCGCCGTCGCCCCTTGAGTATAAAGCGTGTCTCCCAGGAATGCCGCCGCAGTGACATCCTCGAAGTGGCCATTGCCCAGGTTTCGAAACAGGCGGTCTCGGTGAATCTGTGGGTCGCCTGAGGGCGGCCACGCACAGCCCTGGGTGAGATAAATGTCTGGCCATAGGTCCCCGTCGTAGTCGAGGACGGCTATTCCTCCTCCACTGAATTCGAACATGAGTGCCTTCCCTGACTTCCGATCAGCGCCATTGAAGTATGAGAATTCGAGGCCGCTTGATTTCGCAATATTGGCGAATTGGACTGGCTGCGTATGCGTGTCAGTCGGTGGGACATCGTCCACACGACGAATTTCAGACAACGGATATTCGCTCATTATTGAGCTCAGATCCTGCAAATGAGTTGCGGCGACCAACCCGGTGTCTGGGTTAAGTTGAGAACGCAGGGCGGAGATTCGTTGGCGGGCGGCCGGTGTATTGAGGCCCGCTGTCCAGGCGATGGCCTCGCGCATGCGGCCGAGAGTCTGCAGTTTCTCGGAGATTCGGGTCATTGTGGCAGGTGTTGCGGGGCCTCCCTGACCGTCGCCGTAGAGGATGAGGTCCTCCAGTTCAGCGAGGTGGGACGCTCTTCGGGCGAGCGCTGCGGACGGTTCGGGGTGCTTCTCCAGAAGCAGCTGGCTGAGCTGGTAGTTTGCCGCTCGATGGTTTGGGGAGAGTACCAGGCATTCGTAAAAGCAACGGATGGCCTGACGCATCTGCCCAGAAAGTCGGGCTCTTGTGCCTCGAGTGAACCAGATGTCGGGGTGAGAAATTGCTGTCCGGGGGAGATTTGCTTCCCACGCCTTGAGTTCCTGGACAGCTCCAGATTCAAGTAGAAGGCGGCCTAATTGCGCGTGAGGTTCAGGAAGATCGGGGCGAGCCAGAATGATCTCATGCAGCAGGCGGATTGCGGGCTGCGGATCGTTGAGTGATTTCGCGGACCGAACGGCAAACCCCATTTCGATCAATGGATCGTCGGGAGACTTCTGCCGGCAGAGATCGATAAATTCCCGGTCCTGGTCGTCGACCCAGATCCTTGTCGGGCATCCGGCGGGAAAAAGTGCTTCGTGCGGCACGAGACCCGCTTTGAGCGACTCAAGCAGCGGTGTGAGGATTTCGAAGTTCCGTCCCTGGATTCGCAGCAGAGTCATTAATTGTGTTGTCGCGATCAAGTGGGCTGGTTGCGTTGAGAGCGCTTTTCTGAAGTAGATCTCCGCGTCAAACACGCGGCCCAGCTTCATGAGCAACAGACCGCACTTCGCGTTGTCGTTGGTGTCGAGTTCGAGCGGCTGAAGGAGGTTCAGGTGGTGGTTCGCGGAGTCCGCCTCACCCTGCTGGAGGGCGCATTCTGCCGCCACGAGGTGTGCTTTTGCCGCATCCGGGTCGAGGTCGAGAGCCTGGTTGGCCAGCACTGCGGCATTTTCAAAATGTTGAAGTGCGGCTTCCTGTGCGGCTTTGGCAGTCAGCTCGACAGCGGTCGGCCGGGACAGGTGCCAGGTGAGCGAGGTCGCTGCGACGACGATCGTGAGCGAAACGACCCCGAAACGGATTCGTCGGTTCGGTGTGCGAGTTGGCTCAGCCGGTGAAGGTCGAGGAGCGTCGCTGGACATTATTCTGGTGCCTTCTTTCAGGGCAGATGCCGGTCAGACAATTGTCGCCGCTGACTCAAGGGTACTGGATCGTGAGCGGTGTGTTGATGTAAAACTGCCGCCTGAATCGATCAGTGCTTCTGGTTTTCGCCTTCGTTGCCCGGCAGGCACGGTGTTTCTTAAAGGATTTTGAGGATGGCACAACAGATTTACCTGGCGATCGATCTCGGTGCGGAAAGCGGCCGCGTCGTGGCGGGACTTTTCGATGGAAAGACGGTCCAGCTTGAGGAGCTTCACCGCTTTCGGAACGGGCCGGTTTCGGTCGGTGGCACGCTGCGCTGGGACCTCGTGAATCTGTGGCGAGAAATTCAAATCGGCATCGCGAAGGGATCCGCTCAGTTCGGCGATTCGATTCAGTCAATCGGAGTCGACACCTGGGGCGTCGATTACGTCCTCATGACGGACAAGGAAGAGTTGCTCGGGCTGCCGTACTGCTACCGCGACGACCGCACAAACGGGCTGATGAATCACACGTTGACGCAGGTGTCGCGCGACGAGATTTTTTCGCACACCGGCCTGCAGTTCATGGAGATTAACACGCTTTATCAGCTCGTCGCGATGAGCCAGCAGAGTCCGAAACTGCTGAGCCAGGCCGCGACGTTTCTGATGATCCCGGACTTTCTCAACTGGCTGTTGTGCGGCAGTCGAGTCGTCGAGTTCACAAACGCGACGACGACGCAGTGCTTTCACGCGGCGAATCGGACGTGGGCTTTCGACATGCTTGGCAAACTGGGTCTGCCCGGGGCGATGTTCCCCAACGTGGTCGATCCGGGGACGAAGCTCGGGACGCTGCGTGAGGAAGTGGCTCGCGAGGCAAACTGTGCGCGGTTCGACGTCGTCGCGCCGGCGACGCACGACACCGGCTCGGCGGTTGTGGCTGTGCCGACCGAGCTGACAGGCACGGCGAAGTGGGCTTACATCAGCTCCGGCACGTGGTCGCTGATGGGACTCGAAGTGCCGGAGGCAGTGCTCACCGAGCGGGCCCTCGCGCTGAACGTGACGAACGAAGGCGGAGTCGACGGCACGTTCCGCCTGCTGAAAAACATCATGGGCCTGTGGCTGGTGCAACAGTGCCGGACTTCGTTCGAGCGGAAAGGGAACCGCCTGGAATACGCCGAGCTGGCCGCCCTCGCCGCCGAAGCCGAGCCGTTTCGCAGCCTCGTCGAACCGGACGACGAGCGGTTTCTGGCTCCGGACGACATGGCCGAAGCCATCGCGTCGTGGTGCCGCGACACCGATCAGCCGGAACCGGAAACGCCGGGACAGTTCATCCGTTGTTGTCTGGAGAGCCTCGCCCTGAAGTACCGTCGAGTGCTGGGCTGGCTGGAGGAACTTGGCGGCGACAAAGTCGAGGTCGTACACATTGTCGGAGGCGGGACGAAGAACGAACTGCTCAATCAGTTCACCTCGAACGCGTGCGGCTGCCCGGTCGTCACGGGGCCAGTCGAGGCGACTGCCCTTGGCAACGTGCTCATCCAGGCCCGCACGGCCGGTCAGATCGGATCGCTCGCCGAGATTCGCAAGGTCGTCCGGAATTCTTCCGAGATGAACCGCTACGAACCGACCGACATGGAACAGTGGGACGCGGCCGACGCGAGACTGGCTGAGTTTGCGGGACGGCTGGAAAGTTGATAAATGCTCTTCGTCTAACGCAAAGTCGCGAAGTTCGAGGCACGTGTCGAGTGCGTATCGAGGAAAGCATACGCCGAAGGCGTTACACATCTCAGCCTGGGGTCAGGCTGGGGTCAGCCGCGCAGCGGTGCCACCCCAGGTCATGGCACCAGAAAGTTTGATTCACTATTACGTCTTCCGACGGGGCTCTCCCGCTGGCAGGGCACTTTGAGAAACAGGGCAGATCCTTCTGGCGGGAGAGCCCCGTCGGAAGACCACCAGTGAATAATGTCGAACGATCCCGCTACCTGGGGTGGCGCTCGCGGTTTCACCGCTCGCTGACCCCAGGCTTTGGTCTTTAACGCCTTCGGCGTAGATCAGATGCCGGACCGTAACAGATGCCGGACCGTGACATTTACGAAGAGAAAGCAGATTCCACGATGGGATTTTTTGATAAGCTCAAAGGAGCGCTCAAAAAGACAAAGGATGTTCTGAAAACGGACGTCCGGGACATCTTCAGAGCTGGCGAAATTCTTGACGAAGCGAAGCTTAAGCAGTTTGAAAAGCGGCTTCTGCTGACCGACATGGGCTTCGAAGCGACGTCGGCGATCGTTGAAGAGCTGCGGGTCAAGCACGTCGGGCGAACCGTCATCATTGATGACATCTGGACGACGGTGAAGGACAAGCTCAAGTCGCTCCTGAAGGGCGACGGCGACGTGCGGTATGACCCGAACAAGCCGACGTCGCCGCTCAACCTGCAGAGCGACGGGCCGACGGTGATTCTTGTCGCCGGTGTCAACGGAGTCGGCAAGACGACGTCGATCGCGAAGCTGGCGAACCTGCTGCAAAAGGATGGCAAGTCAGTTGTCCTTGCCGCCGGGGATACCTTTCGGGCGGCCGCGGTTGAGCAGCTCACATTGTGGAGTGAGCGTCTTGGCTGCGACATCGTGACGAAGCCGTCCGGGACCGATCCGGCCAGCGTCGCGTTTGCCGGCTGTGACCTGGCCGCAGACAAAGGGAAAGACATCGTGATTGTTGACACGGCCGGGCGGCTGCAGACTCACACGAATCTCATGGTCGAGCTGGAGAAAATCCACCGCGTGATTGGCAAACGGATTCCGGGAGCTCCGCACGAGAGTCTGCTGGTACTCGACGCAACGACCGGGCAGAACGGCGTCAGCCAGGCCTCGCACTTTTCGGACATCGTCGACTGCACAGGGCTCGTTCTGGCGAAGCTGGACGGCTCGGCCAAAGGCGGGGTTGTCGTGTCGATCCGTCAGAAAATGGGGATTCCCGTGAAGTACGTCGGGCTGGGCGAGCAGATCGACGATCTGGCCGTGTTTGATCCCGACAGCTTCGTGGATGCGCTGGTTTCGGAAGAGGTGTAGGCCGGGCCGAGGAGCGAAGCGACGACGGTCCGGCACAAGTCCATCAGCGATCTTGCCGGAGCGGCGCTGCGTTTGATCCGGCCTACGACAGCTCGCTCAGGTCCGCTCCGAGGCTCTCCGCGAGCTCTTTCAGCTGTCGCCAGGTTTCGTCGGGGACGGACACGCCCTCGCCGCGGCGCTGGGCTTCGCGGCGCTGCTCGATTTCGCCTGGCATGAGGATTTCCTCGACGCCGGGCTGCTTCTTCGAATTGCGGAGGCTGTCGACGTATTTTTCGACGAGGGCGTCGAATTCGGAACGGTCGAGGAATTGCTCGATGTCCACAAAGTACATCCAGACGCCGTTCGCGCCGCGAGGCAGATCGGTTCGGCAGACGCCACTGCCGGACAGCATTCCGCCGAAGACGTCGATCATGACCGACATCCCGTATCCCTTGAATCCGAGCGGGCCGCCGAGTGGCAGGATGGCTCCTGGCGGGTCGGCATAGAGGTCGGCCGGATTGGTCGTCGCGTTCCCTTCCGCATCGATGAGCAGTCCTTCCGGAACGGACTCACCCTTTTGAAAAGCGACTCGGATTTTCCCTTCAGCGGTCGCACTGGTGGTCATGTCGAGAACGAAGGCCGAGTCTCCCCACGGAGCCGACATGGAAATCGGATTGGTGCCGAGCTTCCGTTCAATGCCTCCCCACGGAGCGACACCGCCCGGCCCCGGAGCGTTGACGGCCATCATGCTGGAGAATCCGCGCAGTGCCGCCTGCTGCGCGTAGGCACCGAGGCGGCCGACGTGATTGCAGTTTCGGATCATGACCGTCGACGTGCCGACAGCCCGCGCCTGTTCGAGACCCGTCTCGAGCGCCTTTCTGGCAGCGACCTGACCGAAGTTGAAATTGGCATCGAAGATCGTGAACGAGCCGCCGCTCCGGACGACCTCGACGGGAGCACCCGGCTTCGCAAATCCCTGACGAATCATCTCGACGTACTGCATCAGCCTCATGACGCCATGGCTGTCGTGCCCGACCGCGTTGGCCGCGGAGAGTTCGTCAGCAACGGTGGCGGCGTCCTCGGCCGGAACGCCTGCGGCCGTGAGGATTCGATCTGCGATTGTGTGGAGCTGGGAGACGGTGAAGACGGGCATGGGAATCTCAAGGTGGTGAGGCGTGATGGAGGCCGTTGATTTGTCATTAGTCATTTCTCATTTTGCCAGGACGGACGCAGACCGGAATGAGAAATGACAAATGAGAATTGACAAATAACTAATGACAAATCTCCACGGCGCGTGGGTCGTGGCGAGGACGCTAACGAGGCAGTACGCCCCCGGAAAGCCTCCCAGTGCACTCTCGAAGACGGCTTTCCGGCCTCCCAATTGCCGCTGAATCTCTGGACCGGAACGGACACGGCTTTCCGCAAGATCGCCAATCATTCGGTTTACCGTACTTACCCGGCCTGCGTAATCGGTACAACCCGCACGACCTGACCTCTCTGCGGTGCTCCTCAAGGGGCTGCTGAGTACGTGGGATCCCGAAGTTGACACCTTTCCGAGACCGCAACTACAGTCCCGCCGCTCGTTGAACGGAAGGAACGTTCACGATCTGCGTTCTGCAATTTCGGTCGGCACGGGCTCGCGAATTCTCGCGTGTCGACCAATCGCCGGTTCCGGCACCGTCAAGGATGACACCCATGCTCACGTTCTGCAGGTCTGCGCCGCTGGTTTGCTGCCTCGGCGTTCTGGCAGGTTGTGCGTACGGCCCTCTTCCGTCGCAGCAGTCGGCCCGGACCAGTTGGACACCCCGGACGATGACTCCTGCGGCCCCGATGGTCGCCCAAAAACCTCTTGCCCCTCCTAATCCCTGGAAGCCTGATGTCGGCACAGCTGACCGTGAGTGGCGGCACATTGTGATTCACCATACGGCCTCGTCGGGAGGATCCGTGCCGGCAATTCATGAGGCTCACCTGGAAAAGGGTTGGGACGGAATCGGCTACCACTTTGTCATCGGGAACGGAAACGGGATGGGTGACGGAGAGATCGAGCCAACCTATCGATGGAGAGAGCAGATGCACGGAGCTCATGCTGGAAAAAATGAATACAATCAGCATGGCATTGGCATCTGTCTGGTGGGTAACTTCCAGGAAACACATCCGAGTTCGGCTCAGCTGGCTTCGGTCAAGCGGCTCGTCGCAACGCTAAAGCACGAGTACAAAGTTCCGTCGGAAAACGTGATCGCTCATAAGGATGTCAAAGCGACTGCGTGTCCGGGAAAGAATTTTCCGCTGGCAGAAGTTGGCAGCAGCCACCTGGTCCCTCTTTTCAGCGGAGCCGGGCAACCGTCATTTGAAGTAGCTTCCGAAACGTTTGCCGTTCCGGTCGCCACGGTTCAACTTGCCGGAACTGAGAGTTTTGCGAAACCGATCGTCCAAAGTCAGTTTGACGCGGACCATGTTGACACAGCGGAAGGGAGACCCGTGCGATGAGTCAGTCGCGGCCAGAATCTCATGTCAATCGGCTCGAGTCGGCCTTCGCTGCCGAAACGCAGGACCTGCCCTGGATTCCCGAAGCGGAAGAGCTTCCTGGGATGCCTCAGGCGCTGCACTGTCAGGTCAACGAATACGCCGCCGGACTCATTCCGGAAAACTACGAGCCGCGGTATCCGTACCCGCTGGTCCTGTGGCTGCCGAGTTCCGAGTGCGAAACCGACGAGGTTCTCGGCCACATCGGCAACATGAGTCCGCAGAATTACCTCGGTCTCGCCGTCGAGGACTGTGTTCTCGGCACCGGGGCGAGCGAATCACCGCTGGATTCTGCCGTCACACATCTTCGGCAGCTGGTCGATATTGAAAATCGGATCGTGGCTGCGGTTCGTTCCTTCCGCGAAATCATCAACGTTCATACCGAGCGGATTTTCATCGCGGGTGTGGGCAAAGGGGCTTCCACCGCGATGCTGGTTGCGATGCACCAGCCGGAGTGGTTCGGTGGCTGCATCAGTTTCAGCGGAGGATATCCCGCTGCCGCCTCGCTGATTCCACAGCAGCCGAAGCTCGACGGAAAACGCTTCTGGCTGAACTCCCCCGTCCTTCACTCCGGTTTGAATAGTGCAGGTCAAACTCGACACGCGGCGAGAATGCTCATCGCCGCCGGGGCCGATGTCGCAACGCGACTGGACGACTCGCACCTGCCGGTTTCGCGCAACATGCTGCGCGACCTCGACGAATGGCTGATCCGCGGGATCCTCGCGACGTCGTAGCCGGTTGGTTCGCGTGCCCGCTACTCTCTCTCGTGAATTTGCAGAGAAGATGCGCGCCGGTCGCGGCTCGGCCCTCCACAAGCCGCATTCGACTCACTATCGTAAAACCCGTTTGCGTCTGCGGCTTTCCAGGAGCGTGTCGGCTCGATGCGAGGCGGCCTCCTGATCTCAAAATGTGGTGACAGCTTTTCAAGCGGCCTGATTCTCAATCGGCCGATCGGGCGGCGAACTCTGTCGGGAACGGCGGTGTCCTTCGGCTTAACTTGAAGAGGGTTCCGGCCTCGGGAGATCGCTGATGACGGCAGGAGTGTTGACTCGTCCGACGCTGGTTTTGAATCGAAACTGGCAACCTGTTGGCGTGGCCACGGTCGCGCGGACCCTGATCAAGCTTTGGAACGGCACCGCACGGGTCGTCGACCCGACGGACTATCAGCTTTACACGTGGCAGGACTGGAGCCGGCTTGAACCGCAGGACGGCGAGCCGTTTATTCAGACGACTTCCTTCCGTATGCGTGTCCCCGAGGTCATCACGATGACGACGTACGACCGGCTGCCAAACCGCTCGGTCGCGTTCAGCCGCCGAAACCTCTTCAAGCGAGACGCTTTCAGTTGCCAGTACTGCGGTCGCCGGCCGGGCAGCGAGGAACTGACGATTGACCATGTCACTCCGAAATCCCATGGCGGCGTGACGAGCTGGGCGAACTGCGCCGTAGCCTGCGTTGAGTGCAATGCGAAGAAAGCCGATCGCACGCCCGAGCAGGCTCACATGCCGCTCCGAAAGCCGCCAGCGCAACCCAAATGGCGACCGTTCTACGCCTCTCAGGGGACCCGCATCGACAGCTGGTCGAAGTTCATCAGCGAGGCGTACTGGAATGTCGAGCTCGAATCCTGACCGCGTCGATTGACCGTGCGTGTGAGTCGATTGACCGTCAGTGTGAAGTCACAAACAGCGTGAAGTCACAAACAGCGTGAAGTCACAAACAGCGACTGTGATTACTCGTCCTCGCTGGACGAGGCGGCACGAAATTCCACAGTCTTGAGGATGCCGCGCATCGACATCCAGAGTGGCTTTGCCGTGTCCGGATCCTGAGGAGAAACGGCGACTGCCAGGTAGCGGGCATCGCGGTCCTTGCACGCGGCAGACTGGATTTCGAGATGCAGCGTCTGCGGCTTCATCGTCGCAAAGGGTTCGGTCCAGTTCAGTGTGCCCAGGTATCTCGCCGGTAGTTTTTCGTCCGACCTGGTGGGGTCTTTGACTTCTTTGAGGCTCAACCGAAAAGCCTCCGCGTCGACGCCTCCCTTTTGCCGGGAGACCGCGGTCGCCAGGCCGCGATAGTACGTCAGTAGTTCCCGCTGAAGCGCCTTCTGATTCGGCTCGCCCTGCGCTGGCAGATAAAAAACGAAGACGTAAGAAAAGAAGTCGTCCGTTTTCGGATCGAACATCCCGGGAGCAAAGCGGACTTCCTCAAGCCCTTTCCAGGTCATCTTCGGTGCGAAGCTCGGCGGCAACTGGATCGCTTCCCCTCGCCATCCCTTTGGAGCTTCCAGGTGAATCTTCACGGCTGGAGGCGCGTCCTCGGCAGACATTGTCTGGGTGAGGCCGATCAGAACGGCGACACTGAAGCAGATTTGAAATCGCACAAGACTCTCCTGAGTCAGAACCAATGAACTGGCATCACCGCCCGAGTCGACGCCTGATGCCACTACGAGTTCAACTGCCACACGTGAACCAGCCCGGCAATGTCAGCCGCCGCGACAAACTGCTCGTCGGGGGAAATCGCGATGCCATAGAACCAGTCTTTGAACTGGCCGCCGCGAGCCTTCCCGAGAGTCGCAATTTCTTTGCCATCCGCAACCTGGCACACTCGAATCACGGTGTCGCGGCCGCTCGACAGCACGAGCCTGCCGTCCGCTGAGAACCGGACGTCGCACGCCCCGGACTGATGGCCAGACACCGTTCGTTCGATCTTCCCGCTCTCGACATTCACCAGGTGGATCTGACCCTTGTCCGTTTCTCCCCCTTGCCCGACGGCCAGCAGCGTTCCGTCGGGAGAAAACCGGGCACACACGAGGCCGCGACTGAGCAACTTGCCCCAGGCCTGACCGTAGCCGTACGAGTCGACCCGGTCTTCGTCCTTCACGGTCGGCGTCCAGACTTTCAGCAGGTCGAGCGTCATCTGTCCTTTTTGGGCATCCCACAGCCGAGCCTGTGCGGCCGGCACGTCGAAGCTGCTGCGGCGTCCGGCGAACTCGCCGACGAAGGCAGTCTTCCCGTCCGGACTGAGTGCCGCGGAAGTCACCCAGACTCGCTGGTACCCGTGCCAGCTGGCGATCTGCTTCTTCGTCTGCAGATTCCACACGATCGTCAGGCAGGTGTCGTCTCCACTGATCAGTCGCCGCCCGTCCGCGCTGATTCCGAGTGCCTTGATCCAGTCTTTGTGCCCCTCAAGCGTGTGCTGACTGCCAATTGTTTCGACGGTGGCGCCAGGAGCCTCCAGAATTGCTGCCTTTTCGGCGGCCGACTTGCGATTGGAGAGACGCTCCCGCGCCGGTTTGTCGAGGATCACGTCGCCTTTGCCAGTCGCCTCAGCATTGACGTCCCAGATACGAATCGTGCGATCCAGGCTCGACGAAATCAGTGTTTTGCCATCGTCCGTCGCGATGAGATGCGTGACTCCGTTCTCGTGACCGACGAGCTGCCTGACTGGCGCCGCATCCGGCGGAGTGTCTTTCTCCTGACTTTCCGGCGGCGACTCCGGCAGATCCCAGACAAAGATCCGCCCATCACGACTACCAGCCGCGAGCTTTCGACTCGATCCAAGAAACGCGACCGAAGTCGGCCAGTCCCCGTCAAACGAGAGCTGCCATATGTGAGCGGGTTTGCTGATTTCCATGGTCGATCGATTCCCGCGAAGATTTCTTGATTCTCACACGAAGCCACAAAGAGGTCGCGTTGTTTTCTTCGTGGCTTCGTGGCTTCGTGGCTTTGTGTGCGAAGATTTGACGATGTCGTGAATCTGCGGTGCCTGATTCCGAAGGCACGACCTCAGGCCAGAATCTCTTTGACCACCGTGTGCCCGAACGGGGCGAGCGGAATGGGCCGTACGCCGGCGTAGTTTTCTTCAAGCGGGTTGATGCCGAGCGCCGTGTAAACGGTCCCGAAGAAGTCGCCTTCCGTCACTGGCTTGTCTTTGACGTCGATGCCGTCCTTGTCAGATTCGCCGTAGACAATTCCGCCTTTGACTCCGGCACCGGCGAGAGCCGTCGACCAGGATCGCACGTAGTGATCGCGGCCGCTGCGGTTATTGATCCGCGGCGTCCGGCCGATTTCGCCCATCCAGACGACGAGCGTATCCTGAAGCAGCCCTCGCTCGCTGAGATCGTCGAGCAGGGCTGCCCAGCCGATGTCCATTGTCGGAACGAGCGATTTGTGTCCCTCGAAATTGTCGGCGTGCGTGTCGTAGCCGCTCTGCCCGACTTCGACGAACGAGACACCGGCCTCAACCAGACATCGCGCTGTCATGAGTCGCCGACCCAGCTTCGAGTTGCCGTACCTGTCCCGGTACTTCTCCCACTCGGAATCGACGTCGAAGGCCTGCCGCACGTTCTGCAGTCGTCGAGCGCGGTCGTAGGACTCGCGGTGCATCCGAGCCGGCTCGGCCTTGTGAGCTTTCGCGTATCGCTCTTCCATGAAATCCCGCAGCCCGTGCCGCCGCGTCTCAATCGGCGTTGCGAGATACGATTCGGAAAACGTTGGCAGGCGACCGTCTTTGTCGAGGCTGAACGGCGAGTACTGCGGACCGATGATGCCGGCACCGGCATTTCCGTTGGAGGAAATCTTCACGAAGTTCGGCAGGTCGGATTTTTTCTCACCACAATACTTCGCGACGATCGCACCGATCTCTGGAAACCGCACGGCGGCCGTCTCCTGATAACCGGTGTGCATCAGATAAATGCCCCCCGGATGGTCGATCTGCGACGTCTTCATCGAGCGGATGACGGCCAGCTTGTCCATTCGCTGAGCGATGTTCGGCATCAGCTCGCAAACCCGCGACTCGCCGGTGTTCGTCGAGATGTCGCGAAACAGCCCGCCGGTCGGTCGGCCGATTTTCATGTCAAACGTTTCAAACTGGCTGCAGCCACCATTAAGCCAGATCAGGATACAGTGCTTGTTTTTCTTGCCGGCTTCGGCGGCGTGAGCGTCCGAACTGAACAGTCCGCCCCAGTTCATGAGCGAAGCGCCGGATGCGGTCACCAGACTGCTCTTCAGAAGTGACCGGCGATTGAGATGTTCGTTGATAGGGCAGTTGGAATTCACGGATTGACTCCTTGCGTCACTGATTTGTGAAAACGCTGTGTGTCACTGTGGACTGACTCGCCTGTGCGCAGCGCCCGAAACAGATCGAGCGGGGCGAACACGGATCAGTGGTTAAATCGAAACTCGCTGCACGACATGAGTGTCCAGATGGCTTCGTGGATTCGGTTACGCTGATCGTCTTCCGCCGACAGATGGGTGACGAATTGTGCCGTCTCTTCGGCGTCAGGTTTACGTGACAGAACCTGAAGAAAGAGTCGCTCAACACGTTCCTCCATCGGAGATTCCGACGTCGCGAGATAATCGTAAAGGCTGCCTTTGTCCTTCGAGATGAGCTGATGGATCTGCCCATTGTTAAGGTAAAGGTGCTCCTGCATGCCGCCCTGGAAATTGCCCATCCCGTCGTTCGGCCGACCGAAAAAACGTCGCATGTAATCCCACGTGAAGCCGCGCACGTTGAAGCGGTCTTCCGGTTCCTTGCCGCTGGCCTTGTGGGCATCCTGATAGCCGCTGGCCAGCAGCCAGGATTCAAACAGCTCTTCGGCGGAAAGCGGTCGGTACCTCGCCCGCTCAAACCACAACGGCATCGCCTCTGTGTTGTCGCCACTTGCCGAGAGTTGATAGGCGCGACTGTTGACGATTTCCCGGATCAACCACTTCAGATCGAACTTGTGTGCGACGAGTTCTTTCGACAATTCGTCAAGCAGTTCCGGATGGCACGGCGGATTGGCCGGGCTGAGATTGTCGACCGGGTGCACGATGCCTTTACCCATGAACTGAGCCCAGATTCGATTCGCCGCAGCACGCGCGAAGTACGGGTTGTCCGGACTGGTGATCCAGTCGGCGAGGGCGTTTTTCCTGGAAAAATGCGGGGCGGGAGGCTGTTTTCCGTTGGGGAAGTTGCGAGGGTCTTTGACGTCCTCAGGCAGTTCCGGTTCGACGAGCGGGTCGCCTCCGAGGAACTTCGGTTTGACCGGTTCGCCCTTCTGGCCGCGTTTCTGTTCGGTCACCGGCCCGGTGAAGAGCACGTCGCCCGTGTTCATTTCTCCGATCGCGTACGCTTTCTGTTTGTCGACCGTGCCAACGTCGACGACTTGCAGCCGCGAGAGGAATCCGGCGAAGCCGTAAAAGTCGGTCTGCTTCCATTCCTCGAACGGGTGATCGTGGCAACGGGCACATTGCAGTTGAATGCCCAGGAACTTCTGTGTGATCGCCTCCGTCGCGTCTTCCGGCTGCGACTTGTACATCACGTAAAACATCGGCGAGCCGTTTTTGACGGTGTCGCCTTCGGCTCGAAGAATGGACTTCACCCATTCGTTGTAGGGAACGTCATTTTCGAACTGCTCGCGCAGCCAGTTTTGAAATCCCTGGCGTTTGTCCGTGTCGTATCCAGGCGGGTTCCGCGTGAAATAAATCAGGTCCCAGACGTCGGACTGATGAATCGCAAAACGGGGATGTTCCAGCAGAGTGTCAATCAGCTTCGACCGTTTGTCGGGGCTGGCATCGTCGAGGAACGCCGCCGCTTCTTCGCGTGACGGAATGACGCCGTGAAGATCGAGGAACACGCGACGCAGGAACTCGGCGTCTGTCGCTGGTTCCGCCTGCTTCACCTTGTTGACCTGCCAGGCCGCTTCGATCCGCTGGTCAATGCTGGCACGGAGCTCATCCGCGTCCGCGACGACCGTGGAGGCGGCAACTGCCGCGACACAAACGAAGCCCGCTACAAAATGAAAACTCTTCATTCGGAATCGCCGGTCATGCTGAGAAAGTTCGCTCCACTGAGGTGCCCGCACCTCAGTACCACTTCAGAAATCATCGCAGAATTCTACCGATGCGAGACTCAGACTAGAAATCCTCGTTTGCTGATCAGCCCGAGCAGGTGCGAAAAGTAGGGCGTGTTCTTTCCTGTCGATGCGACACGCAGTTTTTATGACATAGAGTCGTTTAACGTTGAGCCGCAGGCGAGAATTGGGTCGTCGCGGCGCTTTGGAACAAAATCCGAGCGTGGCGGCGATGTCGCGGTGATTAATCGCGAGCTCCGCCACCGAAGTTCTCGCCTGCGGCTCAACGTTAAACGACCGATGCTGAGGCCGTGCCGATCACCGCTGCGCTTTCGATCTCGGCCACGTTCGCTGACACTGTCCCCGTCCGACCAGGGGACGGCTCGTCGATCAACTCACCGTTTCGGAGCGACTTATGAACCTGCCTGAAAACCGTCGTGGCTTCTTGAAAATCGCCACAGCAGCCTTCGCCGGTGCGGCGATCTCGACATCGTCGAAAGTCACAGAGGCGTACGAGACCGCTGGCCGCCCGTGGGATCACAAGATCACAAAGGTCACGACGTTTGAACTGCTCCACAAATTGAAGCGGCCGTTTGGAGTTTCCGTGTCTGTGCCGCTCAGCACGACGCGGTCGGCACTGATGGTCAAGATTGAAACGAACTCAGGCCTTGTCGGGTGGGGCGAGACCGGGCCGATCAGTGGAGCTCGCGGAACGATCGACAATCACCTCGCCCCGAAGCTGATCGGGCAGAACCCTCTGCAGTACCGTCAGCTGTGGCGAAGTCTGTGGGGAGCCAACTTCGGCAACGGCCTCGCCGTGGGGGCCGTCGAAATGGCTCTGAACGATCTGCGAGGCAAGGCCCTCGGTCTGCCTGTCGCCGATCTGTTCGGCGGTCGGCTGCGGGATCGCGTGCCGGTTTACGGATCGACGATGAACTACATCGAGGGCGAGGAGCCGGAAGACCTGTATCCTCGCCAGGCCGCCGCACGAGCCAAAGAGGGTTTCAAGGCTCTGAAAATGAGGCTCGGCCGCTACAGCGTCGCGCGGGAAGCAAAGGTCGCGCGAGCTGTCCGGGAAGCCGTCGGACCGGACGTTCGGCTGATGGTCGATGGCAACGCGGCGTACACACTGCGTTCCGCCGTGCAGATGGGGCGAGTCCTCGACGAATTGAATTTTGATTTCTTCGAGGAGCCGCTGCCGCAGTCGCCCCGCTATGCCGGCTACCCCGAGCTGCGTGACAAGCTCCCGCTTCCGCTTGCCGGTGGCGAGGCCGTCGACTCGCGCATCGCGGCAAAGGATCTGATCGACCGCCGGGCCGTCGACATCATTCAGCCCGACGCCGCGCTGTGCGGAGGAATCGGTGAGGCACTCTTCATTGCCGAGATGGCGGCGCTTTCCGGCGTTCGCTGTATCCCTCACTGCTGGGGAGGGGCCGTCTCGATTGCGGCGTCCGTGCAGCTTTTGTCACTGCTGCCCGACCCGCACTGGGGACTCCCGACTGACACGCCGCTGCTGGAGCTTGACCTGTCGGAGAATCCCTGGCGGACTGAAATCGTCAAGCAGCCGTCTCAAGTTGTCGACGGAGAAATCGCCGTCCCAACGAAGCCCGGCCTGGGAATTGAAGTCGACGAAGACGTCATTCGAGAATACGCCGTCTGAATCGAGAGCCACGTCTCCCGTCACAGTCCCGTTCCTGATTCGCCCTATGAGTCGAACATGAATCACCGCTTCTCGCTGGTCAGCCTTGCCGTCTGTCTGTTGTTTGTCGGCAGAATCGCCGACGCGGCGGAATTGAAAATCGTCTCCACGCCGGATGCCTGGACTGCCCAGCGAAAAGAGATCCTCGCCGGTCTTGAGCGCGTCATGGGGCCTCTGCCTGGCAAAGAGGCCCAAGTGCCGCTCGATGTGCGGACGATCCAGGAATCGGGTGATAATGAAATCCGCCGAACGAAGATCAGCTTCCAAAGTGACAAGTCGGGTCGAGTCCACGCGTGGCTGCTGCGTCTGGAAGAGGACTCGCCGCCGAAGACCAAACGGCCAGCCGTCCTGTGTCTGCTCAAAAGTGCCAGCGATGGACCCGTCCTCAGGCCTTGACTGTCGAGTCGCGTTCGCTCAGCGACCGGCATCGCAGACCTGGGAAATCGTTTCCATTCCGACAAATCCGCCGGGTGCTCTCTGGGCCTGGTTTAAACCTCCGCATGCTCCGTCGGCGATCATGCTGCAGGTCCCTCCAGCGGCGGCAACTCAGCCGCCAGCGTTTACGGTTCGGCAGATATTGCCAGCACTCGGAGTCGACTCCGCCGCGGTTCAGTCGTGCTCGTTGTTCGGGCTCTGGTTTTCTGGCGAAGGCGGCACTTCGCCACAGTTCGACCAGCCTGTGAACGGGCCGCCTCCCGGCGCCGATCCCAACGTCGTGATCTACGTCGAGGCGCCGGCAGTGGCCCCGTCATCAGCAACGTCGGACTCAGACGGCCCCTCGAACGATCGCAAGCGAGCAATTTTTCGGAGCTTCGAGCGAGACTGGAAGTCGACTCGAAACGCTCAGCGACAACTGGATGGGCTGCAGAAACAGTTGCTCGACATGCAGACGCGACTGACCACGATGAACCGCGACCTGACTCCGGACGAAGCTCTGTATGCAGAGCGGTCGGACCACGATGACTGGCGGGACGCTCGCCGATGGCTTCGCGACTCCAGCAACCGACTGAGCAAATGCGTCAAAGAGCTGATCGCCGGGGAGACCACTTACGCCGGAAAGAATCAGTGGTTTGAGCAGATTTACCGGGATGATATTTCGACGCAAACGCCATTTCCCGGGATGGAGGAAGCCCGCGGCGAATTTGAGTTTCATCGACGCACGATTCAGAATCTGTGCGACCGCATGCAGTCGGCCTACCACCACGCACAGCAGGAGGGGATTCAACGGGCTCAGGTCGTGCTCAGTCGGATCGCTGTCAAGGTGGCGTCCAATAGGGCGAAGGGGCGTTAATCGAACGCCGCCGCCAGCAGCCGCTCGTGCGTGCCCCGCATCTCCCGCGAGGGTGTCGCAAGTCTCGGGGCCAGCCCCTACCATCGAGCAATCCGTGCCGCTTCGGCCTGAACTTCGCAAGACCGCGATGGACCTCAAGATGCCAACTTCAGCAGTCCCGTTTCTCTGCTTTTGCCTTCTGACTCTCGTTTCAATCCGCGACGCCGCGGCGACCGCAAAAGCAACCGATCAGAAACTCAACGTTCTGTTCATTATCTCGGACGATCTCACCTCGACGGCTCTCTCGTGCTACGGAAACAAGGTGTGTCAGACTCCCAGTATTGACCGCCTTGCCGCCCGCGGAACGCGATTTACCGGAGCCTACTGCCAAGGCACCTTCTGCGGCCCGTCCCGGGCGTCATTCATGTCCGGCTACTATCCGCACGCGACTGGCGTGCTGGGCTACATCAGCCCGCGAAAGGCCATTGGCGATCGAGCCACGTGGTCGCAGCATTTCAAAAATTCCGGCTACTACACTGCACGGGTCAGCAAGATATTTCACATGGGAGTCCCTGGTGGAATCGAAGAGGGCTCCGACGGCGCCGACGATCCGGCCTCATGGACGGAGAAGTTCAACAGCCAGGGTCCCGAATGGAGGGCTCCGGGAACCGGCGAAACGCTCGAAAATAATCCCGACGGGAAGAAGCCAGCCGTTGGTGGCAACACATTCGTCGTGGTCGAGGCTGACGGTGATGACCTCGTCCATTCGGACGGGCGAACGGCGGCAAAAGCCTGTGAGCTGCTCGCCCAACACAAAGACGAGCCCTTTTTTCTCGCCGTGGGATTCGTCCGACCACACGTCCCGTTCGTCGCACCGCGGCCGTACTACGCCCCGTTTCCTTTCGACCAAATGACCTTGCCCAAAAAACTGGAGGGTGACTGGGACGACATCCCGAAAGCCGGCATCAATTACAAAACCAGCCTGAATATGAAGATGGACCTGCGCCGCCAAAGGAAGGCGGTCGGAGGCTACTACGCGTCAGTGGCCTACATGGACGCGCAGGTCGGCAAAGTACTGGACGCGCTCGAGAATTCCGGACTGAATGAGAAAACGATTGTCATCTTCACCAGCGATCATGGCTACCACCTGGGTGAGCACGATTTCTGGGCGAAGGTCAGTCTGCACGAAGAGTCGGCACTCGTCCCTCTTATTATCAGTGTCCCGGGTCGAAAGCCGGCTGTGTGTTCTTCGTTTGTCGAGCTGCTTGATCTTTACCCGGCGGTTTCCAGTCTCTGCGGCCTGAACGTCCCGGCTCGAATTCAGGGCAAAGATATCTCGCCTCTGCTGGACGACCCGTCTCACCAGGTTCGCGACGCGGCCTTCTGTGTCAACGGTCGAGGATTCCTGCTCCGCGAAGAGAAATGGGCGTACATCCAGTACGGAGAAGACGCAAAAAAAGGAGTCGAGTTGTTCAACATGGAAAACGACCCGAATCAATACACCAACCTGGCCGATCAGCCCGGATTTGAAAAAGTCGTCAGCAGATTCAAGGACAAGCTGGCCTCGAAACTAAAAACGGTGCGAGACAACGACCTTGGAAAGTAAAGTAACCGTTCACGGTCCGGTGCAATTACCTACGCTGCTGCGGCAGTGATCGCCGGAGATGGCGGTAGCAGGGAGGGAGCTGGGTGACCGGCGAATTG
>JAQBVJ010000175.1 GCA_027623235.1 Planctomycetota bacterium | reverse complement strand
GTCAAACCCTCCTCACTCCCCTCTGAGCCCCAATCTCCGCGAGGAGGCAGACCGTCCGGGAATTGCTGACACCAAGGTAACCAAAGGAAACATGCGATGCGCAATTCGACGATTGTGACTTTGTTGAGTGTGATGACGTGTCTCTGCGGATGCTCGACGGATGAAAGTCCGTCCGCGTCGAACGCTCCTGCTGCGTCAAACGAGGCACCCGCGCAACTTCCCGCTCACACGCTATCGACCGAGGAAGATGCATCTGACTTCGATCCCAGGCTGAGTCTCAAATGGCCGGGCACTCCTGAAGAGAGCCGCCGGCGCATCGACGCGGGAACGGATCGCGAGACGACGATCTACGATGCAGCTTTCACCCAACACCAACCGCTCACCAGCTTCAAGGCGACGGTGTATGAGATCACCGAGAAAGACCTGCAAGGGGGCGACCCGAAAGAATGGCTCCCGCATCACCTCGGCGGTGGCAACGTCGTTGAGCTGACTCGCAAACAGATTGAACAGGAGCCCAACAAGTACCTGGGCTTCGAGATAACCGCCAGAGACGAAAACCTGTTCATCCGCCGGGTTAATGTTCTGGTCGGTCGGAGGATTTACACCGTCGAAGTTAACAGTCTCCGGCAAGAGCGGTTGAATGCCGATGACGTCGCGAAGTTCTTTGAATCGTTCGCGATCACGGAACGCGTGAGATTGAAGCCATGAACAAGACGCTCAGCATAAGGAAAAGGAAATGTCACAATAGGAATACACCACAATTGTCATGGGCACACCCGACAACAAAGGGCGGCGATGGGTCACCATTTCGCCCGACCCGATGATACCGGGAAAACAAGTCGGCGAGGCCCAAGAGCCCCGTCTTATCGGTCGTCTTTGGAAAGGAATACGGCTACTTGAGACCGCCTTGAAAGAAATGGATGCCGAGGACGAAGCGCAAGCGAGTGATTCCATCGATCTGTAAACTCTGCCCATCCGATCCAAAAGGAGCAATTCCATGAGAATCGTCACTGTCTTTATCTGCACGCTCGCCTTCTGCGGAGTCGCATGTTCCCAACAGTCGCGTGAAAAGCCGAAGGAGCTTGAGGCTCTTGGCCAGTACGTCGGTGACTGGACATCGGACGTGACAAGCAAACCCGCCGAATGGACGCCACGGGAAGTCAAGTATCGAACCTCGAACCACGCCGAACCCATTTTCAACGGCTCGTTTGTCCAGAACATCGAAGTCAATCACATCGTCGGCGAGCCCGAGAAAGTGACGAAGGCGATCTGGTTTCAAACGTTCGACGCGACGTCGAAGAAATACGTCACCTGGTTCTTCCAGTCATCGGGGACCATCACTCATTCGACCGGAAACTGGGACGCGGCCAGCAAGACGTTCACATACACCGATGTGGAACCGCCGCCGGGCACAACCAACCGGCTCGCCGAACGATTTCGCGATGCAGGCACGATCGACGGTTCACTGATCTTCACCGGCAGCGATGGCAGTAAGAAGTTCGACATGGTCTGGACGAGGAAACGCCAGGCTGGCATCGCTGGCAAACCGCTGCGTGAACAATGGACCGCGATCGGCGCGCCGATTCAGCCGATCCCTGATGAAATGAAGAAGCTGGAATTGTTTATCGGTCAATGGAATGCTGACTTCATTCACCGTCCGTCGGTCGTTTCGCCACGAGGGAGCACAACCAAGGCCACGATGACTGGTGAATGGATTCTCGATGGCCGCTTTCTGCTCGGTCGGTCGAAGCTCCCGAATTTCGAGTCGTTGTGGGTCATGGGTTACGACACGAACAAGAAAGCATTTCGATACATTCGTATCGGCAGCAATGGACAGATCGAGGAGAACATCGGCCAGTGGAACGAAGCGGAACGCCTCTTTGACTGGCAGCTCGTCAACGGACCACCGGGTTCAACTCGCACATCAACCACTCGCCGACTGGACAACGACGTCGTCGAGTCACACATCGTCGCGAAGACGCCGGACGGCAAGACTCACATGGATCTGACGATCAAATCGACTCGGCGGAAGTAACACCATGCGAGAGAAAGAAAAAACATGGGAGCCAACTCTCGGCCCGCGGCACCTCGCCCCGAAGTGGGTTGCGCTGCTGGTGGGAACGTGCGTCGCGATCCCTGGTTTGTGGGGAGTCGTCGCCAACGTCCCGTTGTTCGACAAGTTTGCGACTCGGACGTGGATGGAGGTTCGCGAAGGCCCCGGATACTACTCTGACGGCAGTTGGCGATTTGTGCGATTGTCGGCTACGCAGCACGGGTACATTTGGGACGGCTTCGAACTGGCCTGATGAAAATTGTGTGGGTGGGGCGATGTGGGGGGGATTCGTATTGAAGAACTGCTACGCGCCCGCGTATGAGTTTTGTTTTGCACCAAACCACGCGAAGGAGCGCAGCAGTTATGATGCTTTTTTCCGGAATCTGTCGGCCAATACAGGGCATCCTGGTACGAAACCGCCAGGAATCTCTTTCGCAGTCGCAACACGCAACGAGTTCGTGCTGAGAAACTGGCCGAGGAAAACCGGCAACTTCGATCGGCCAACGAACGACTTCGCCGAGAACTGCGGCGGGCCAAGGACGAGCTTGATCAGACAGGCCAGCTCCTACAGCAGCAGCAACAGGAAAGCGAAGAGCTGCGTCAAAGGTCGGTCACGCTGCCGAGCGATTTGCCTTTGCCGCATCATTCCTACGGCCCGAAAATGATGTCGCTCTGTTTGAACCTGGCCAAAGAGATCGGCTTTCGGCCGACGGAAACGGCGTTGAAGCTTGTCTTCGATTGGCTCGGTATCGACGCGACGGTTCCGTCATTCGATTCGATTCGCGTGTGGTCGTGTCGCGTCGGCATTGCTCAATTGAAGCGGCCGGTTCGCGATGGCGAGCGGTGGATCTGGCTGGCCGATCACTCGAACCAGATTGGGCAGGAGAAGGTTTTGCAAATCATCGGCATCCGCGTGAAGGACTTGCCGCCGATCGGAGAAACGTTGGCTCGCGACCAGATGCAGGTGTTGGCCACGGTCCCCGGAACGAGCTGGACTCGCGACGATGTGCGCCGGGAATACAGGAAGCTCGCCGAGTGGCTGGGGCCACCCGCGTATCTCGTGACCGATGGTGCGGTGGAACTGATCGAGAGCGCCGATGCCCTGGAAATCGAGGGTAAAACACCGATTGTGCTGCGCGACATGAAGCACTGCGCCGCCAACGTGTTCGAGCAATTGATCGGTCAGGACGAGCGATTCAAGGAGTACCTCTCGAAGCTGGGCGGGACTCGGAACACGGTGCAGCAGACCGAACTGAGTCACTTCACTCCGCCACCGCAGAAACCGAAAGCACGCTTCATGAATCTCGGCCCGGTGCTGCGTTGGGGCCAGATGGTTTCGTATCACTTGAGCCATCATTACTCGCGGTCGCGCCGGGGCGTCACCGCCAGGCGGATGAATGAAAAGCTCGGTTGGGTGCGAGGTTTCCGAAGTGAGTTGAACGCCTGGAACCGTTGCCAGGAAGTGATGCAAACGAGTCTGGCGTTCATCAACCGGCACGGTGTCTATCATGGCGCGGCCGCAAAGCTCAAAGACGCGCTCGATGAGTTGCGCACCACCCATCCGCCCGACTGCGAACTCAGTGCCACGATGGCCTCGAAGCTGCTGACGTTCGTCGAAGCGTCCGAATCGAAGTTGCCCGCAGGCGATCGGGCCTGGTTATCGACGGAGAATTTGGAATCGTTGCTTGGCCAATACAAGCGTCTGGAAGGCCAGCACAGCAAAGGCGGCTTCACGAGTTTGATTGCGGCGCTGCCCATGCTGCTAACACACTGGACCCCGACCAACGTCCGCGAAAGCCTCACCGCCGTCCCGGTGAAAGCCATGCAGCAATGGCTCCGTGACAACCTCAAAACCACCCTGACCTCCAAACGCGCCACCGCCTACCGCGAGTTCGCAAAAAGCACCGGATAGCCCCAAAACACTCGTCAAGAAATTTTCAACAGGCCAGCCCTCTCCCCCAGAACATCGGCGAAGTGAGCACTTTTTTAAAAGCCAGTCAACCGCGCCGATGTTCCGGGGGAGAGGGGGCTAAAAATGCGCAACTTCAAAAAGCGTGAGCGAGGGCGAGCGTGATTCGAGAAAGCGATACGGCTCGACTTTCGCCCTCGCTCACGCTTCGGGTTACCATCCTCAGTCCGCCTGAAGGCATTTCCTCACTGATCCCTGAAATCGAAGTCGACCAGCTATGACCGATCAGCCACTTGTCCTTGGATCTCACACGCTCACGTCGCGGCTCATTGTCGGCACAGGCAAGTACGCTTCCTACGAGCTGATGCAGGCGTGCCTCGAAGCGAGCGGTTCGGACGTGATCACCGTTGCCGTCCGGCGCGAGCGGCTGATTGATTCCGACGGACGCAGCATCCTCGACTTCATCGATCTGAGCCGGTACACGATTCTGCCGAACACGGCCGGTTGCTTTACGGCCGAGGAGGCAGTTCGAGTCGCGCGGCTCGGCAGGGAGATTCTGGAGGGGCTTGAGAATCCTGGTGCGGACTGGGTCAAGCTGGAGGTCCTGGGCGACACAAAGACGCTGCTTCCGGATCCGGTGGCGACGCTCGAGGCGACGAAGCAGCTTGTCGATGAGGGTTTCCAGGTGCTGTGCTACTCGACCGACGACCCGATCACGGCGCAGCGGTTGAAAGCTGCCGGAGCGACGTCCGTCATGCCGGCTGGCAGTCCGATCGGCAGCGGGCAGGGAGTCCTCAACCCGAACAACATCCGCATCTGCCTGGAGTATCTCAAAGGAGACGACCCGGGTTATCCGGTGATCATCGATGCGGGAGTCGGGACGGCGAGCGATGTCGCGTTCGGGATGGAACTGGGCTGCGACGGCGTCCTGCTCAACACGGGCATCGCGGGAGCTCGCGACCCGCTGCTGATGGCCGTCGCGATGAAGAATGCCTGCCTGGCCGGACGGGACGCGTTTCGCGCGGGGCGGATCCCGAAAAAACTTTACGCGACGGCGTCGAGCCCGGAAGCCGGTGTCATTGGAAGTTCGTAAGGCCGCTTCGCAGGGGAAGCCCGCTTCACGACTCAGCAATACGCGGTTTCGGGAGTCCAGTAAAACTCCCATGCAGGTTCGTTGTCGGCTCGCGTCCAGTCGCTGAGGATGGCCGTGCCGATGATTCTTTCGCCGCAGAGTCTCAGTTCGAGGCTCGTCCGGGACTCGGCGAGGATCTCGAAGTCGCCGCGGTCGATGCGCGAGACTGTGCCGCGGTCGCCACTCACCGGGCCTTCGTAATCGAGGTACGCCGCACGGTGCTCAGGCAACGGTTCGGCCGGGATCGAGGCAGCTTCGGAGGGAATGCGGCTGAGTCGCCAGGTTCGCAGAGCCGATCCCCACTCGATCATGAAGTCGTAATGGAGCGTCGGATGATCGTGCTCAAGCAGAACGAATCGAGGCATTCGGCAAGACCTTCGTTCCGACGAAACGTTTCAAAAGCTGGAAGGTGGCTTAAAGGTGCGTTTCCAGGAGCAGCCGAAGCTTTCTCATTTCGAGTGGCCGGTTTTCCAGGTCCATTTTTGCCGGAAAGAAATCGACCGAGAGAGCTCGCCGGTAACCTTCCCGCTCCAGCACTTTCAAGATGTGAGCGTAGTCGACATCGCCGAGTCCGAGCTGCACCTGGAGTTCGGTTGCCGATGAGTCGCGTAGAAACGTGTGAAACACGTACGGGTAAACCTGCTCCCACGACTGGTTGCGGTAGGGACCGGTGATGTAATGGCTGGGGTCGAGCGACAGGCCGAGACCTCGCACCGACTGGCAAAGCTCAACCGCCGTGTGAGGATCCTCGGTCAGATGTCCGATTTCCGTGCGGATCGAAAGTCGGACGCCCGACTCGTTGCAGATTGCAACGAATTCCTTGAGTCGATCGATCTCCGAATTGAACGGTGTCCCGAGCGGAGCAGCCGGCACTGTGATCTGTGCGACTTTGAGCAGCTTGCAGGCTTCACACAAAGCGGCGAGCGACTCCGGGTCAACATCGTGGGCCAGCGTGAGAGCGACGGGCGTCAGTCGCGTGATGTCGTGAACCCGAGTGACGAAGTCCTCGGGGCTGGCAACGACCTCGGACGGTTTCAGGTGATTGCCGGACTCGTCCAGCCAGATGTCGATCTTGTCGTACTCAAGATCAACGATCTCCCGGCAGGCGTCCTCGAATCGCTTCTCTTCGAAGCACCGAGTTGAAGCTGCAATAAACACTGGCCACTCCCTTGCGTTGGGACCTCGTCGCGGACGAGGACTGTCTCTGACGGCGGCTCCATCCGCACACCGGTTTGAGACGGGACAACTGAATCTCGACGCGTGGCCGAATCACTGTAACTTGTTTTGAGTCAATCGCTTGCGGGCCAATACGTCCTCGCAACTCCGACAGATCGCGCGGTAATTTACTGAGAATGGGTGGACGCTGCAATACGCGTCGAGTCGTCCGGTTGTCGCGGTTGTCCGGCAGATTCCGATTCTCCGAATTTGACGGACTGTATGGCCGATAACGTAAGAGCCAGACATCTGGAATCTGGAACGCGGGTCGAACCGCGAGTCGCGGGCTGGATCCCGCCTGAATTGGAAATTGAAGGGACTCAGAAATGAAGCGGACTGTCGCACTGCTCACCTGTTGCTCGCTTGTCGCCCTTACCGTTGGCTGCAGCCAGCCGGTCGTACGCGGGCAGAATGGAATGCCGGCTTACGGCCAACCGCCGCAGATGGCGGGGCTGAACGGAGACACGATGTCGGACGGAATGCCGATGCGGATGGCCGGGCCTCACCCCGGGCCGATGTACTACGACGGTCCGGCCTTCGGTAACGGCCCGGCCTGTCCTCCTCAGGCCGACGTGTGGCGTCCGACTCACCACCACACTTACAACTACAAAACGCCGAAGAACCTGAAGTACCCGCCGCAGAACCAGCAGCCTGCGGTCTACCAGTACCCGTACTACACGGTCAAAGGGCCATCGGATTTCTTTTACAACAAGTAGGTCTGTTTGAGTCGCTCGAATTTCAAAGCCCGGCTGGAAACGGCCGGGCTTTTTTGTTTTGAGCCGATGAGAAATGATTCCGCCGCTGGCATCTTACTGCGGAGTCAGTCGCTGCCTGGCGGCAAAAGTCATCACAAACGACGAGCCGCCTCCTTCTCGCGGCTCAACGAAAGCGCGGCCACCGTGGCGTTCGGCCACCTGGCGGACGATGGCCAGGCCGGCTCCGGTTCCCTCGATCTGCCGACTGACGGCTCGCTGGAAGAGTTCGAAAATACGCTCGGCGTGGGCGGGTGAAACACCTGGGCCGCGATCACTCACGGCGATCGCTGTGAAACTGGCCGCGTCTTTTCCGGACAGCACGTATGGCGCGATCTCGATGTCTGGTGACATCTCCGGTCGAGTGAATTTCAGCGCGTTGGCGACGAGGTTCTGCAGAGCCTGGGTGACCCAGCGACGGTCACCGAGGATGGCCGGCAAATCGGGAGACACCGTGACCTTCCCGCCGGTTTCCTCGATCCGCCCCTGCAGTTGGAGCTTCACGTCCCGCATCACGTCTCCGAGGTTGAGATCATCGGTCGGATTCACGGACCGTTGAGCCCGCGACAGCAGCAGCACATCATCAAGAAGGTGCTGCATCCGGTCGGATGCTCCGATGACGCGGTCGAGAAAATCCCGCCCCCGCTCATCAAGAGCCTCTTCCGATCGCTCCTTGACGAGCATCGAAAAACTTTGAATCGCACGAAGCGGTTCTTTCAGGTCGTGCGAAATCACGTAGAGCAACGTGGACAGGTCACGGTTTTTCAGCTCGGCCTCTTCCTGGGCTTCCTTGCGCTGTTTGTCAGCGCGGACCTGCTCGGTGATGTCCCAGAAGATCAGCTGAGTGCCGTTCACTTTGCCGTTGGCGTCGAAGATTGGCGTCTTGAGCGTGTGGATGAACCGCTGGTCGTTGTCGAACTCAGTGGTCTCGACGACCTCAAACTGCTCCCCCGTTCGAATGACGCGCTGATCGTCTTCGCGATATTTGTCGGCCAGTTCCGGAGGCGAAAAGTCGTAGTCGTTGCGTCCGACAATTTCATCCAGCGGAGTCCCGAACTGCTCCCGCAATGCGCGGTTGACGAAAACAAAATCTCCGGCGAGATTTTTTCGAGCAACACACAGCGGGATCGATTCCACAAGCGACTCATACAAAGCCCGCGATTCTCGCAACTCGGTTTCAAACCGCACTCTTCGAGCGATTTCCGCCTGCAGCTTCTGGTTTGTTTCCTCCAGCTCGGCGGTGCGTTCGGCGACTCGCCTCTCCAGCTCCTCGTTAAAGGTTTCGAGTTCCTGCTGACGCAGCTTCCGCTCGGAGCAGTCGATGATGGTTGATTGAGTGGCCGTTCTCCCGTCCCAGTCGACCAGGCGGACGTTGTTTTCCAGCCAGACCAGTGTGCCGTTTTTCCGGAGCCCCTGGTATTCGTACCGGGTTGGAACGGACTCGCCTCGTTCACGAGCCTGACGAAATCCCTTCAGTCGATCTCGATCGTCAGGCGCAACGAACTTAAGAGTGGACTCCGCAGCGAGAACCTCTTCCGGTGAGTAGCCCAGAATCTGCGTCCATGCCTCGTTGACAAACAGCGGACGGTCCTGGCGGTGAATGATGATGCCCTGGATCGACCCTTCGACGAGATTTCGAAACCGCCGCTCGCTGGCCTCAACGGCGAGACGTGCCTGAACCCTGTCGCTGACGTCTTCGACAAGAGCCAGGCGGTAGTATGGTGTGTTGTCCTCGTCGCGAATCCAGTGAGCGGAAAGCCGGCACCAGACTGTCGAACCGTCTTTTCGTTCATAGCGTTTTCGGGTGGCGAAGTCGGTGAACTCTCCCCGCGTTGCGTCCGGAGCCCCCCGGCCCGTCAGGTCATCCGGGTGCGTGATGTCGATGGTCGAGAGCCCCTGTAACTCGCTTTCGCTGTAGCCGATGAGCTCGCAGAACGCCGGGTTGGCTTTGATGAACCGCAGCTCACGATCAACGAAGGTGACGCCAATCGGGCCATCTTCGAAGGCACGCCGAAATCGCTCTTCGCTGCGCCGCAGAGCCTGCTCGGCCCGTTTCCGCTGCGTGATGTCCTGAGTTGTGGCGAGCACTGCAGACTCGCCGCACCAGTCAACTCGCCGCACCAGATTCTCAAACCAGACGGGCGTTCCGTCTTTTCGCATCCCGCGGAACTCGTACCGTTCAGGAGCGGCCTCTCCCCGCATTCTCGCCTGCATGTAACCGAGCATTCGCTCATGCTCGTCCGGATGGATCAGCGGCAGCACCGAATCCATCGCCATGACTTCTTCGACGGTCACTCCGTGAGCCTGCGCCCACGACTCGTTTACGAAGAGTGGCCTCTGTTTGCGATGGACGAGAATGCCCTGGATCGAAGACTCAACCAGCTTGCGGAACGTGGCATCGTCGGGAGACGCACTCGATTGTGCCCCTCGCTTCGGTGTTCCACTGTTGTCGGCCGTCACGATTTGCGACATGCCATTCCTCGCGAACAGACAAAACGACTTCTGGCGTCGATCGGCCTTTCCATTCGACGCTGACGAATCAACGCAGCCGTGAATTTCGTTTCAGCGACTCCATGATAAAGGTGGCCGCCGCCGCGCCGACAAGAAAAAATGGAAAGGTCACGGGTTCCCGCGAGGTTGCTGGGTCGGTCCGGCAAGTTAAGGACTGTCGGGGAGACGCTCCTGTTCCGGCCGGGGCCCCCAGAGGCGGATGGCGTCGAAGTTTCCTGTGTCGTCAAAACTGCCGATCCCGATCCGTCCGCGAAGAAATGTCTGATCCGTCGTTTTCATGATCGGCTTCTGCATGTCGTCGAAGAAGACCTCGATGGTGCCGCGAGTGACGTCGCGCTTGATTCTGGCCCGGTGCCAGCCGCGGCTCCAGTCAGTGCCCTCGGTTCGCTCCTGAGCGATGCTGACTCGCGCTTCGTCATTGACGAGGAAAATGGAATTCGCGTGAGCGTCGGCTTGGCGGCCCATGTGGACGTAGTAAAAGTGCGACGCATCCTGATAACCGAAAAACAGGCACAGGTCCTGGTGGCCGTACGGTTCGTGAGTCGACTTCAGATCCACGTCGAGCACGAAGTCGCCCACCTCAACATCCCGCAGCAGCGAGTAGTTGTAAGGTGAGCGAACTTTCGGTTCGTAGTCGCTGCGTTTCTTGATCAGCGAATAAAACGACCGGCCCTCATTCTTTACAACTTTCCAAGCGGCCGTATCTGTCGGCTCCCAGCGGCTGGCGTCCCCGTCGAAGTCCTCGTATGCGAGCAACGGCTGCCTTGATCCACGCAGATAAGCTTCGTGAAACGCGGCGAGCGTGCTGAAGACTTTCTCAACGTCGCCGCCGACGCCGTGACCTGCCCCCTTCATCGGAAACAGCACGTTGGGAATCTGCGATTTCTTCAAAGCCGCATGCAGAATCTCTGCGTGCTCGAACGGGACAGTCCGGTCTTCCGTCCCGTGAAACGTCAGGACCGGCGGATCCGTCCGGTCGACGAAAGTCACGGGCGAAATCGCTTTCAGGCCGTCGGCCTTCTCTTCGAGTGGCCCCCTTCGGTTCCGTAGACCGAACAAGCTTTCCTTATGCCTGGAGAATGCTGGCCAAAGCCCCTGAAATTC
>JAQBVJ010000042.1 GCA_027623235.1 Planctomycetota bacterium | reverse complement strand
ATCTCCTCCCACGCTACAACTACACCCTCTCACCACAGATGCCGATTTAATTTCACCGCCGGTCCTAAGCAGTTGTCTGAGGTGCCGGTGGGACATGTCTTCTGACTGCCCCGCAGCGCCGATGCCAGCCACTCGAATCTGGCGACCACGCAGGCAGGTGACTGCCAGCCATGTCTGCGTGTCGGCAAGATAAAGCATCCACCGAACACCATCCCGAGCCAGCGAAACCAGCTCGTCAACACGACAGTCAGCAATCCGGCACTTCAGTCCCAGATTACGACCGGTTTCGGCAACCCACCGCCACCACTGGCTGTTCAGCTCACCCGGCCAGGTGACGGTGACTTCCTGCATCGCCCTGCGGATCGCCGCCCGGTCGGCATGTTCCCCGCGATCGGTAAACAACCGTTCGAAAACAGCGACCACATCATCGAGTGGAACAACGGAATCTCGGCTCATAGGTCGGGATCAGCCTGTCAAATTGCGCAGCGAAAACATCATTCCCAGCGTCGCTGGCAATGGCTCTTTTGCAGCAGGCTACGTCAATCTGATCATCGGTGGAATACCCCTTCTGACAGGACACGACTGCCAGCTACTCGGCGACCGGACGAACAACCGCAATCGATCATCGCGCCCACACAGGACAGAAGCCAAAAAACGCTGTGACAAACGTTCCGGCTCGTCGAGTCAAAGGTCCTGGTCCCGCAATTTCGTTCATCTAAACATCCAGATCTTTGACGTCCAACGCATGTTTCTCGATGAATTCCCGACGGGGCTCAACGTGATCACCCATCAATACACGAAAGATCTCATCCGCTCCGGCGGCATCCTCCATCGTGACTTGCAACAGCAGCCGCTTGCTTGAATCCATACTCGTCTCCCAAAGTTCCTCAGGGTCCATTTCGCCAAGACCCTTGAAGCGCGTGATTCGCAGCCCCCGCTCCCCCATTTTCCGCAACATCGGCGGGAACTCTCGAAGACTCGACAATTTCACATTGCCATCTTCATTGATAATTTCAAATGGGTAATACGGCTCTCCATCTCGATTACCAGCTGGGACAAGGTCATGGAGTCCCACTCCGTACCCTCTCAATTCCACCAGGAGCGCATTAATCCGGCTGACTTCATGCTGATCATAGACCAGCAGATTGTCTCCGGCGGTCTCTTCGTCTCCGTCTGCTACCTGGAGCTCTCCGCCCCGTTTCTTCCCTTCGGAGGCAACAAACTCATCCACTTCTTCGCTGGTAGAAAACCAATGTCGTTCTCGACCCAGAAACACTCGGTACCGTCGAAGCAGCCCGTCTTCCGTTGCAAAATGCGTCGCCGTATGACGCAAATCAATCCCGCGACGCTCCAACAGTTCCAGCGGCTCTTCGAGCTTAACAATCAGTTCCACCAGTTTTCTGACATTGTTACCGTCAAATACGACTCCATCCCTGTCGACCCGCATTGAACTCCCATCGACTCCCAGCTCAAGTAACTCTGTCATCATACTTTCATGCGTATCAACGTATCGGACCTTCTTCTTCTGCTGCACTCGATAGAGCGGCGGCTGAGCAATATAGATGCAGCCGTGCTCAACCAGTTTCCTCATGTGCCGAAAAATGAATGTCAGCAGGAGAGTTCGGATGTGACTGCCGTCGACGTCAGCGTCTGTCATCACGATGATTCGGCCATACCGACGCTTCTTCACATCCTCCAGTTCTGCACCCGGCGGAATGCCGATCGCCTTGAAGATATTCGCGATTTCCGCGTTATCCAGAACCTTTATGAGTTGCGCCTTCTCGACATTCAGGATTTTCCCGCGTAGCGGAAGGATCGCCTGCGTGTTCGAGTCTCGCCCTGTATCCGCAGATCCGCCCGCCGAATCACCTTCGACGAGATACAACTCTGTAATATCCAGTTCTCGGCTGCGGCAATCTCGAAGTTTTTCCGGCAGGCCGCCGGTTGTTAAGCCGCTCTTTCTCCGTACGCGCTCTCGAGCCTGTTTCGCTGCCTCTCTGGCCTCAGCCGCAAGAATTCCCTTTTGGCAGATCAGCTTGGCAATACTTGGATTTTCTTCAAAATACTTATTCAGATTCTGATGAACAACCGAGAGTACGATTCCTTCAACGTCACTGTTGCCGAGCTTCGTTTTTGTCTGTCCCTCGAATTGCGGGTCGGGAACCCGAACAGCAATGACGGCTGTTAAACCTTCACGCAGGTCTTCGCCAGTTGGTGTATAGTCCTTGAACAGATTCTTCTGTTTGCCATAAGTATTCACCGTTCGCGTCAGTGCACTTCGAAAACCGCTCAGATGGACACCACCTTCGAGGTTATTAATGTTATTGGCGTATGTCCGAAGACTCTCTGATGTCCCAGCTGTGTACTGAAGCGCAATATCAACTTCCACCGGTCCGTCGTCACTATCCTGCACGCCGCTAAAGCTGATCACTGAGGGGAACAGTGCATCTTCTGTCCGATTCAAATGATGAACAAACTGAATAAGTCCTTGCTCATAACAATACTCTTCCGCCTGATCTGTGCGCTCGTCGTGGATCTTGATTCGGATCCCGGCATTCAGAAACGCTAACTCCTGCAGTCTTCTACAAAGGGTATCAAAGCTGAAGTTGATATCCGGAAAGATCTGTTCGTCCGGTCGAAAACTGATTCGGGTGCCGGTTGTGTCCGTCGTGCCCAGTTTCTTCAGATCACTGGTCGGAATACCGCGTTGGAATTCCATCCGCCAGACGTGCCCCTCTCGACGGATCTCTGCTTCAAGCCACTCACTAAGAGCGTTAACCGCAGTTATTCCGACACCGTGCAGGCCACCGGTCCCTGTCTTGTAGCCGCCCGCCCTGTCAAATTTGCCGCCGGCGTGAATCTCCGTGAGCACGACTTCGAGCGCGGAGCGGTTCTCCATATCAGTCATCTTGCCGACCGGAATACCTCGTCCATCATCCATGCAGGTTACCGAGTTGTCGGCGTGTACTTTTACAGTAATCAGTGAGGCAAACTTATTAACGGCCTCATCGATGCTATTGTCGACGACTTCGTAAACTAAATGATGAAGTCCTCGCAGCGTCGTATCACCGATATACATTGCGGGACGAGTACGAATCCCCTCGACCCCCTCAAGCGCTCGAATCTGGTGCTCGTCATATTCCTGGACCTGGTCGGACGCTGGCTCGTCAGCAGTACTCATAACATTCCGTTCCGTAAGTGTCAGAGAAGTCGGGACGATCAACAGATGCAATGACTCGCCGCCACTCGCCTATTGACTCGTCTTCAGTTGAAATCGGAGTTGCTTTAACTCTATTTCGGAGCACTCCGTCTGCATGTCCGCCAACAGCTGCTGTGAATGAAACGACACGAGCTCATTAAGTAACGCGGAACTCGTGACGCTGATGTGAATCGTCCCGTCGCGCAACGAGAGGATTCGCGAATCACGAGCGATACGTTCACCGGCGACTCGTCTCCAGGCAACAGCGACTTCCTCATTGCCTCGTCGAGCCGCCAGTCCCCGCTTCGCGAAGAGTTCAGAGATTGCTGCAGACAGCGGCTGCGGGTCTCTCATATTAATCCCTCGCTCCTGGTTCATGCCCGGTATTACTGATCTCTTGACAATGGCATGACGACGTATCGATATCCGTCTTCCGTCGAGAAAACAGCTGGACTCTCGGCATCAATGAGGTTCAATCGGACAGACGAACCAGCATCAATAATCCGTAGAAAGTCCGCTACATACTTCGGATCAAACGTGATCGTGATGGCTTCGCCCTCGTACGGAATAGGAAGTTCGACATTGGATTCTCCCACATCAGCGGCCTGGCTCGCCAACGTCAGTTTCCCGGTGGAAAACTCAAAGTTGACACCACGACTCTCTTCGCTGGTGACAATCTGTGCCTGCCGGACGGCCGCATAGAATTGGGAAACGACCAGCTCGACGGAAGCCTTCGATTCCGATGGGATGACCTCTGCATACCGGGGAAATCGTCCCTCAACCAGACGGCTGTAGATCGTCGCGCCGCCACATTTCACGAGGACATCATTCGAATGGATTGCAATGAAAGCCGGATCATCGGAATCTGGCAGAGACCGCTCGATCAGCTGCATCGCCTTCGAAGGAATGACCGGGGATGCGGAGTCCAGATTGACATCCCCAACTGACACACAGGCGGAATAAACAACCGCCAGGCGACGACTGTCTGTTGCCGCAAGGGTCGCCTTTTCGGGAGTGAACTCCAGCAGAATCCCTCCCAGAGCGTATCGAGTACTCTCGACATCGGTGGCAAAAACCGTTCGCCGAATCATCTCTCGAAAAGTGTTTGCTGGAAGAGAGAAATAATTCTCGTCTTCAAACGCCGCCACAGCTGGAAACTCGGCCGGGTCTTCAGTCGACAGTTTGAATTGACTCTGTCCGCCCTTCAGAACCAGTGACCGGTCAGTTGCCTCAAGCGTGACTCGATCATCCTGAAGCTCGCGGAGGATGGAGATCACCCGAGACGCTGGCAGAAGCACTTGTCCAGTCGAGTCCGTTTCAACGCTGCTGACTTCCTGCCGGATCCCAACTTCCTGATCCGTACCAATGAGCACGGTGGCTGTTGGCGAGACCTGTAACTTAACGTTGCGGAGAATCTCTTTTGGTGTCCGTGATGGGACGACACCACTGACGACCTGCAATGCGGCCAGAAGAGACGGACGATGACAATCAAGTTTCATAACAAAGCTCCTGTACGGAGAAGAGCGAGTGCCGGTAATGGTTTGCTGGATAGTTTGATCACGTAAAAAACAGCAGTAGTATTAAAGGAGAAACTCATCTGTTAACTGGATTCCGACAGATAACATAAGTTGTTTTCCACCAAGGACTAAAACGAGTGAATGGGTGTTTAAAAGGTCTTAACAGGATGTGAATTGACCGTTTTATCCGTGTCATCAAAAGTTTAGTGCTCAAGGATCGTGGTTGAGGCATAGCCGATCACAATCATCTGGGATCAGCTGCCAACAGGTTAACGACAGTTTTTCGACATCCGATTTGAGTCGGTTGCCAGGCTATTTTGGTTTTGCCAGCGTCACCTTCAGTTTTACTTTCTCACCGTCACGACGAACGACGACTTCTACTTCGTCACCCGCAGAAAAATCCCGCAGAGCGAGGTCGAAGTCGTTTAAATCTGTGATCGTGTGTTCGCCGAACTGGATGATGTGGTCTCCACCCTTGAGTCCACCTTTGGCAGCGGGACTCTCGGGGGCCGTCGCGGAAATTGCGTAGCCAGGTTCTTCACTGCCGAAGTTCGGAATGCTCCCAAAGTAGGGGCGGCTTCCAGTGGGAGCGATTTGAGCTCTCGATTTAACTTCGAGGTACGCAGGTCGTTTTTCGGTGATTGCCGTATGGACGACCATTTCTTCGAGCAGCTGGACCACCTGCTGGATGCCGCCGATGTTGATTTTTTCCCAGTCGTCTCCCGGGCGGTGATAGTCGCTGTGGGTGCCCGTGAAGAAATGCAGCACGGGAATTTTCTTTCCGTAAAACGAACTGTGATCACTTGGGCCGAACCCATCGGGTTTGAGCGCCAACGAAAGCTTTGCGGACTCAGCCATTCGCGTGACGTCGTCGCTGAACGTCGGGGAAGTGCCGATTCCGAACACAGTCAGTTTTTCCGTGAGTCTGCCGACCATATCCATGTTGTACATGGCGATAGTCGTTTCGAGCGGGAAGACCGGTTGATCGACATATTTTTCGGAGCCGATCAGACCGAGCTCCTCTGCAGTAAAGGCAATGAAAATAACTCGCCGCGGCAGAGGTTCCTCGCGGGCCGCCAGTTTTCTCGCAAGCTCAATCAGCGCGACTGAGCCAGAAGCGTTGTCGTCGGCTCCGTTGTGAATTTCGGTTGAACCGGGTGACCTGGAACCTGAACCACCACGACCCACGTGGTCGTAGTGAGCTCCGACAACGATCGTCTCGTTAGCCAGAGGGCCCTTCCCTTCCAGAACGGCTACGACATTTTTGACTTCCGTGCGAACCCGTTTGACGTCCGTCTGGCCGACCAGTTTCCAGCCCTTCAGGGCGCTGGATTGCGGCTTCAGACTCGCATCAATCTGTGCTTCCAGGCTGTCGAGCGATGTGTCGAGGGTCGCCTTGAGCAGCTCGTCGCATTTTTCGACCGAAATATGTGCTGCCGGGATCGCTGCATCTTTACCGTTTCCCGCATAGCCGAAGGGCATCAGGCTGTCGCCCGCCCCCGGAGCGTGGGCATCGCCAATTGCTTTGTCGAGCCGTGTAAGTTCGTCAGCCAGCTTCTTTTCTGCGTCCGCTCGATCCGGGGCGTCCGCTTTCAAGCCGGAAAGGGCTCGCGAAGCCTTGACGACTCGGTTGGTCGCCTGGTCAATCATTTTCTCCAGCTCAGATTGAACGGTGTGTGGGTCATTCACGAACAGAACAGCAGCAGCTCCCGCAGTCGAGCAGACGCTCATCTTTGATCGAATTTCCGCGTGGCGGGAAATTCCGTGACCGACCGCAAATTGACTTTTCGCGTTTCCCTGTTGAGGGTTACGTCGCATGACAATGACGACTTTGTCTTTGACATCGATCCCCTCAAAATCAACGTAAGAGATTCCTTTCGCGTTGATTCCGTAGCCACCGAAAACGACTTCGTGATCGAGCTTCCCGGACCCGCCGAACGAGCAGACGTTAATGTCCTTGCCGATCTCGAGTTTGATCTCTTTGCCGTCTGGTCCCGACAGGACGAAGGAGTTTTCTTTGCCGAGCTCAACCCCGGTGATCATCGTAAACTTTTGATACGCATCGCCGTCGATCGTGTCCGTTTTCAGACCTGCAGCTCGAAATGCTTCCCGGATATAGTCGGCCGCCTTGTTGAGACCCTCCGTGCCGACTCCACGCCCCTCAAGTTCATCCGACGAGAGGTACTTGATGTCCTTCAGGAGTCGCTGTTCAGCAGTTCCCGTGAGCTCAGCCGCAAAAGCGACCGAAGACGCTATAAGGATCAACGCAGTAACTAGTTGTGTGGTTGTTGTTTTCATGAAATCCGATTCCCCTAGCACCTGATCGATTCGCCCGAGGCGCATCCATTGGTAAAACAAGTCTGTGTGACTACATCGTTACTGACTGGCCCGGGATCAAAACGACTGCCAAAGCGTCTGTCGTGCTGTTTACTTGACTCGCCCAGGCGTCAACATCCTGAGAAATGAGCGGCCACGTGTCGAAATGATCCGGAATAACCTTCCGGGGCCTGATCAGGTCGACTGCTCGCAGAGCATCCTCTGGACCCATCGTGAAATTGTCTCCGATCGGCAGGATTGCGATGTCGATCCCCTCTTCGCCGATCAGCTTCATGTCATAGAAAAGTCCCGTGTCGCACGCGTGGTAGATCGTTCCGTCTTCCAGGCGGAGCAGAATGCCGCAAGGGTTTCCCCCGTTTGACCCGTCCGGGAGCGACGATCCGTGATGGGCAATCGTGAGCTTGACGGTACCGAAGGAGTGTTTGTGAGCCCCTCCGATGTGTTGAGCATGAACGTTTTTGACGCCCTGTTTCTGCAGCCACTCGATGATTTCATGATTGGCGATGACCAGACAGCCGGTTCGTCGGGCAATCTCGACCGCGTCACCAACGTGGTCGGCGTGTCCGTGTGAGATAATCAGTGCGTCCGGATTGACAGCGTCGGCCGTCGTCGTCGCGGCGGGATTGCTGGTGAAAAACGGATCAATGATGATCGTTTTGCCGGCCGTCTCGATTAAAAAAGCGCCGTGTCCGAGCCACGTTACGACAGTGCTCATCATTCCTCCTCAGGGCCGATGCAGCGGGTCAGAATCCGTCGGGGAATCCTAGTGGATCCGGTCGTTTCGGTCATGCCTCGCGGGGCCACAGACAGCATGGTTTCTGCGGGTTTTCGCGGGTAAGGTGGAGCGTCGGTTGAAGTGGCAGGCACTGGCCCGTTTACGGGCTGAAGTCGGCAATAATCTCGAACTCCGGATTGACGAGGCAGCATGGCAAGCTGGCTGGACAAAGCGAGAGGAAAGGAACCATCCGGTGCGGAGTCGGTTCCGTTTCAGGTGGCGTGCGAGTGCGGTTCGCGGCTGAGCGGACTGCGAACTGAACGGGCGAAACGAGTCATCTGTCCACAATGCGGCGCGGCGCAGTTCATTCTCCCGATCAATCAGTACCCGGAGACCGAGCGGGTTCAATTCCGCGTCGAGAAGAAACCGGCGTCGAACAGCGCTGCCTTCGAAGCGGACCCGATTGAGGACGAAAAGATCGACGTCGCCGAAGTGAACGACGCCGAGGAAGTCTACGGACTGAGTCCGGGGGTCGATGAGCAAGAATCAGGCAGTTCTCGTCGAAGCTCGTACTCCGAAGAGTTTTCGGACGAAGACTACGACGATATCGAATCGGATCTGCACGGCGAGTCCGTCATCGCGGGAGTCGATGAAAAAGGCTGGCGGGCTCCGTTGCGAAAGCGGGCTCGACAAAAGAAGGGGGAGTCTCGCAGCGAACCGAAGATGACGCTGCCGGCTCCCAAAAGCCCGCGACGCTTTCTGCCCGTACTGCTTGGGTTTGGCGTTCTGGCTGGCGGCATGATCATCTGGCTGATGACGAGCCAGTCTCGCGAGCAGGCGGAGATTCAGCTCAAATTGGCGATGGACGAGGCGGAAGGACATTTTTTTGACGGGAACTATCCGCAGGCGTTTTCGGCTCTGAAGACCGCCGATGAGGCACTGCGAGTTCTCGGCGTGACCGATGAGCGGGCGGATCGGGTCCGCGACATGATGAAGCATGCCGACGCTTCGTCGCACCTGCTGGACGGATCGATCATGGAAATCGTTGAGACGGGTCTCCAGGTGATTTCCGAGTCCGGGGAATCTGAGTGGCAGAAACAGTTTTCCATCAACTTTGCGGATCGGTGGTTTGCCATGCAGATTGGGATACCAGGCAGCGTCGGACCGCGATCGCGGATTTCGTATGACTGGATCGTCGACGGTCGACCGATTCTGCTGGACGGGCTCGGTACGATCGCGTCCTGGGCGAAAACGAAAGGGGAGCTTGGAGAAATGGTCTTCGCGGCCCGCCTGAAAGGCTGCCGCCGGGATCCGAAAGCGGGCGACGCCTGGGTGGTCGAGTTTGATCCGGAATCGGCGTTTCTGTGGACGGATGAGACCAGTCTGATTCGGCAGAACATGATTCCTGTTTTTGACGATCGCGTGGCGAGAGAGATGCGAAACATTGTCCGGCGACAGCTGGAAATCAGTGACGCGCCGCCCCCGCCTCCACCACTTGAGGAAGAAGAGGCGGCAGCGCCGGAGGAGAGTTCTGATGACATCTGATCGAATTCCTCGCTGGCGGTTCGAGATCGGTTTTGCCTTCGTTCTGGCTTGTCTCGTCGCGCCGATTTCCTCGGAAGCCGCCTCAAAATCGATTGAGGAATTTCTGGCTCAGAAGGATCGCTGGAACTCTCAAGTTGGTCTGCCTGCGGTGGTTGAGGGTCGTGTTTCCACGATGAAAGGCACGACGATCATCCTGCAGAAATGCTCGACGACGATCGAATTTCGCTCCGAGCGACCACTGCCGGAGGCGAATGGTTCTCACGTGGCAGAGGTCAAAGGGACTCTCGTTCTCGACGAGACCACCAATCGAGTCTACTTCGAAGTCAGCAGTGTGCGGCTCGTGCCTGACGACGTCTCGCGGGTTCAGGCAGCTCGCGCAGATTTGCCTCGCGACGAGGTGAATCAATGGTACGCGCTGGGCGAGTGGGCTTTGAACCGCGCCAAGTTTTATGGCAAGACGGACGATCCGCTTTACGCAGAAGCAAAGCAGATGTTCGAGCTGGCGGTCGCCAAAGAGCGACGGCTGCTCAAGCCGCGGACCCCGGAAAGCCTTCGGCAACTGGCGATCAAATCGAGGCAGTACGGGATCGAGGAACCGGACCGCACATCGATTCTGCATGAATCGTACTTTCTCGAATGGCAGTTGATCCGACTGAAAGACGATGCGGAAAACATTCTTGGCCTGGCGTCGTCGGTCCAGTCGGCACTTCCAGGCGGCTCGAACGCGCTGGTCGAGGAGGCGGGCCTCGACAAACTGCGAACGGGTTACCTCGCCGACCCGTTGAAGTTTTACGACGAGACGGCAGATCCTGCGGTCCGACGGAAGGTGCACCGACTGCTGTATCAGGCAATCGTCCTCGACGCTCTTGACCAGGAGAAAACTCCGGACGGAAGAAACGGCAAGGTCCTGGCGAAAATCATTACGGACTATCTGCCGGAGCGGATCGACGAGGCGAAGACGTACATCTCCGCTGAGCGAAACTGGCGGCTGAAAAACGTCCAGACATTTCTTCGGCCGGAAATGCTCGCGTTGCGGCAGGAGTACATCGACCTGGGCGACCGCGCGAACGCGGCAACGGCACTCGGAAACTGGTTCAAGCAGAAGGAGACGGAGCATCGTCGGCGTGGTGTCGATGGGTTGCTCGACCTGGCGACCGAATACGAATATCGCGAGGATCTGGTCGAAACCGACGCCGAAAAGAAAGAATGTCGCAGGGAGGTCATCGCGCTTTTGATGGAGGCGTTCCGGAAGAACCCGGGTTTCGGCACGACGCAGGCCCGGCTGGAGGGGTACGGTTTCAAGCTGGAAGGCGGCGCGTGGAAGACTCCTGCCCAGATGGAGCAGTTTCGGAACACGCCTCGCCAGAAGGCGATGGCCGAAGGACGCGTCGTGCCCGGAATGACGAACGAAGAAGTCTTCAAGTCGCTTGGCAAGCCGGACCGGGTGACGCGGGTGCTGACGGCCCGCAACGTGATCGAACTCTGGGCCTACGGTGCTCCCGATGAAACGCCGCTCGTGGTGAGGCTCGTGCGAACCGGGAACCGAAAAGTCTCGATCGTGACGGAGTGGAAGCAGTTGCGGGCGGAAGCAGAATCGCCCCCGGTGGAAACGCCCGCTGTCCAGGCAGAGCCCGAGAATCCCAACGTCGAAACGGGAAGGTAAGAAAAACCGGAACCTGATCGCGGCTCGAACTGCGACCCATACGAGTTCGCGAGGAGTCACTTCTTCGACACCGCTCTGTCCGTCCCGCGGATTCGAAGCACGTGGATCACCGGCACCGGGTTGCTGCCGGCGAGTTCCGCATCCGCCTCGGCGACGTAAAGCAGGTCGTCGTGAATGCAGGCACTGTTGAGATTGGCGGTTCCGTTCGGGCTGAGTGCCCATGGGAAGGCAACTCGCGCGACGGACCGGTTGCCGGCGAACAGGTCGTCGAGATTGTAGATCCACATCGCCGCTTTGTACGGACCGCAGCGGTAGCCCTTTCCGTCGAAGGGGTCGTCGAGCCCTGTCTGTTTCCGGTAATCCTGAGCCGGGCCGTAATAGTCGAAACCGTCGCCCTGCCTGCCGAAATAGATGAGCCGGTTTCCAATCGTCACGACACCGCCGATTCGACAGCCGCCCATCCAGCCCTCGACGCCGCCGGAATTCAACGAGACGCGACGATGGGTGGGGTTGGTCAGGTCGATTTTCCGTTGAGGGTTCGCGACGTGGTAGCTCAACAGAGTTTTGGCGGGAACGGCCTCGCCCGCTGGGGGCCGACCGTTGCCCGCCGCGGCGAGAACCGCGCACGGACCGGGACTGCTGGTCGCTCGCCAGCTGACACTGCCGCCGGTCAGCAGCCAGTATCCATCTTTGACATACCGGTCGGGAAGGCGCGTCATGTAGAACGCCGAGGTCTGACCGAGGTGATCGCCCACTCGCCACCAGCCGTCGAAGTCGATCTTGTCGAGGTCCGGGGCGAAGCTGGCGTGAGTTCGAATCCGCTCGGCATTGACGTTGTAATATTTTTCGGCCGACAGGATGACTCGCCCGCGGTCGTACAGCAGAGCGTGAATGAGGACGACGTGGCCGACGCGCTTCGAGACCGCCTCACGCGAACCACCCGTGACGTCGACAAAGTCGTGCAGCAGCGTCGCCTGCTTGCCGGGGCCGGGGTTGGAGATCTCTGCGATCAATTCTGTTTCCCGTCGCCCGACAACGAAGAACGAATCTCGTTCCGGCACGTAGCAGAAGACTCCCGGCGAGTACCCGAAATGTTTTCCGGCGACAAACTTCGCCTCGTCCCACGAGATCTCCGGCATGCGGATGTGCCCGAGATAGTCCAGCTGCAGATCATCCGCAGACGACACCGCAGGGGCGAGGAGCAAGATCAGGAACAGGATGTTTCGAGACGAGCTCCGCATGAAAAGGGGCTTCCACTTTAGAGAATGGGCAGTTGAATCAGTCGCACGGCCTTTCTACTAAGTCTTCTCAACGACGCCCAGAAGCACCTCGATGAAGCGCTCGCTTTTGCGGCTGCTGAGCGCAGCGACGTGGAATGTTCGGCAGAAGCCGGAAACTCAACGTCCAGTGAGAGTGAAGCCGCGTCTCGAAGTGGCCTGATGAGGTCCCCCGCATCGGGGGTTGTTGAGGATCGCCCAGGCGCTGCCGAGCTGTTCCTGCCTCGCGTTGATTTCCGCTTCGGGCACGATGCCCGGATCACGCGTCTCCAGCACACAGTCAAGTCGAAGCTGTCTCATGGGGAGTTCCTCGCGGGTCATTTGCGGCAACCGTAGCCGTCAATCAGCGACTCAACAAGAAGTGCGATGGCCGGCCGCGCCGAGGCTGCTGCGCAGCGATGAGCTCCACAAGCTCCGCGCCAAACCGAAGCTGCGACATCGGCGTGACGCCGTCTGATATGAGCCGTTCGATCTGGCCAGGCGTCAGCAGGTCGCACAGCAGAAAGAACTCGGCCGCCGGAAATTCACGTTTGAGCCTCGCGAGCTCTGACTCGGTTCGCGGCGACAGGAGCGAGGCTGTCAGAAAAATACAGTCCGGCCGGTCTGACCCATCGGTGACCGTCATGCCACTTGCAATGAGCTGATCGCGGACGGTTTCGACAAAGTGGCGGTCGTCTCCGGAGACAGTCGCGGAGAGTTCGGTTTCAGATTGACACGAACCCACGCGAGCTGCCGATTGGGAAAACGCCTCGTCGCGCGTCGCCGTCGGTGGAGTCGTTTCGCCAGCCGCAAAGCCTGCCAGTTCACGCTGAAGTCGGGCGGCGAGATGTCGAATCGGGACACACCAGGCGATCGGCCAGCGCTGTTCCGTGCGGCCGATCGATTCGCACCACGGGCCGAATGTGATGACGAAGCGGGCGAGAGGAAGCAGGCCGATCAGCTCGTCGATCTGCGATTGAGCAAACTCGTCGGGGACACCCTGGTAGACAACGACGAGGTCTGGAAACAGGCCGTCTTTGATGTCAGAAAGAGTACTGCCGAGAGAAGAAACAACGCGAAGAGAATCCTGGCGGCCGCTCGATTCGGCCGATGTCGAGCCCGTGAACGAGAGAATCGTTTCGCGCAGCGACGGCAGCTCGGGCGAGGATTCGTGCGCGATCAGAAGAAAATTCAAACCGCAGGTCATGTGTTTTGGTTCTGCCTGTTCTGCGGAGGATCAAAGGCAAGACGTGAACTCAAAATTCGGACGCACGAAACAATCGGTCGGGTTTCTCCGAGAGCCGCTTAAGAACGCAAAAGCCTCTGAGCCAGAAGTTACGGCTCAGAGGCATTCGAATAAGCGGAGAGGGGGGGATTTGAACCCCCGGTCCAGTTTCCCAGACACAGCATTTCCAGTGCTGCACAATCGGCCACTCTGTCACCTCTCCGGTTTGCCATGGAAGACGACGCTCACGGTGAGCGAGCTCTTCTGACGGCGGATCTGTTTCCTGTGGCCGAGCTGGCAGTCGAGCTGCCGAAAACAGATTGAGTTTCGTTTTCAAATGTCCGCTGGAATTGCGGATGTCTGTTTTGTGTTCGTGGGGAGGCGGCAAGCCTCCTGCTGAACTATTCGGCAGCGGCAGCTTCTTTCCGCCTGGCACATTCCGCTTCTCGTTCGAGGACGGCTTCGGCCGCAAGAAATCGATTCCTGAGTGCCCGGCGGTTCGCATCGAGCTTTCGCCAGACGGAATCCCGTTTGCGGGCGGCGGCAGCGACGCCGTTTTCGTCGAGTTGTTTAACGTAGGCTTCGAGCTTTCCCGCCGCGATTGCGAGTTGTCGTCCCAGTGTGTCCGTGTTGAGTCCCATTGTCGTGATACCTTCTGTCGATATGGCGGCCGGAGAAGTCTCCGATGAGCGGCACAAAGCAGCCGCATTCTGGCGTTAAAACGAGCGGGGCATTCTGACAAGGTCACCGGTTTCATTCAACGCGAGGAAACTGAATCTCGAAAAGCGGCCTTTCACTTCATCGTCGTTGGCACGAGTTTTCGGAATTCGAGCTGAGGAGTCGCCGTAAGTAACCTGTCATAAAGTAGTTGTGGCGGATGAGCGTGGCATTCTTTCTGGGAGCCCCGTGTCCGAATCGTTGAAAATCCGGCGAATTCACGTTTCTCCTCGGCGAGAGAGGATTGCGGGACGAAGTTGTTTCCAATCGCTTCGCGGCTCCTGCGTCGATAAAAAGCGAGAATACCGGCGACGACATCCGTTCAAAGGGCAATCTCATGAAGTCTCATCAATGTGTCCGACTTGCCGCTGTGCTGATTCTGGCGGGAGTGCTGTTGGCGTCCGGGCCACTCGAACTGTGTGCTCAGGGTGACTCGCTTTCCGTCGAGAAAGTCGTCGGCTCAATCGACATGGGCAAAGCGGCGTTGCTGCAGTCGCAGGGAGCTGATGGATCGTGGGACGCCGGAGAAGGGCACACGATCGGCGTGACTTCGCTCGCGACGCTTGCTCTGCTGAATTCCGGGATGACGGCGGACGACCCGCAGATCAAGAAGGCACTGAATTATCTGCGAGAGGTCCGCGTTCCAAGCCTGACATACGAAGTCTCGCTGATGCTGATGACGTTTGCTGTGGCGAAGGATCCGAAAGACAAACTGAAGATGCAGGCGATGTCCGCTCAGATTGAGAAGGCTCAAATCACCACCGGCCAGATGAAGGGCTGCTGGAGCTACCACACCAACGGCGGACTGATCGACACCGGAGGCGACCGCAGCAACGGACAGTTTGCGGTGCTGGGTTTGTTCGAGGCGGCCAACGCAGGGATTGCCGTTGATCGCGAGACCTGGAAGCGGGCTCGCGATCATTGGGTCAGGTCTCAGACACCGGACGGCGGCTGGGGGTACGCGGGTGTCGGCGGCAACGACAGCACCGGCAGCATGACCGTCGCGGGAATCGCGGTGCTGGTCATGACCTCGGCCATGTTGCAGGACGATTCCGACCTGGACGCCGAAGGCAATCCGATGTGCTGCCAGAAGAAGGAAGAGGATCCCAACCTCGCACGAGCTCTCAACTGGATGGCCAAGCGGTTTGCCGTCGGCAGCAACCCCAGCGGCGGCGGCAGTTGGCTGCTGTACTACCTCTACGGTCTGGAGAGGGCCGGCCGGTTCAGTGGTCGGCGGTTCTTCGGCGAGCACGACTGGTACCGCGAGGGAGCTCGTTTTCTGATTCGCGGGCAGGACAAGCGAACCGGGTTCTGGCAAGGCCTCGGCGTGAACGAAGCCAGGCCGTACATCGGGACAAGCTTCGCGCTGTTGTTTCTCTCGAAGGGGCTTGCCCCGGTTCTGATGAACAAGCTGAAATACGAAACCCCGAAGAACGAAGACGAGACGTGGAACCTCCACCCGTTCGACGTTCGCAACATGACGAACCACCTGACCGGCATGGACCGCTGGCCGAAGCTCGTGACGTGGCAGGTGCTCGACATGAACAATGTCAGCAAACATGGTGGCGTGGACGACCTGCTGCAGTCACCGATTCTGTATCTCAGCGGCCAGGAAGCGCCGCAGTTTACCGATCAGGAAATCGATCTGCTCAAGCAGTACGTCAGCCTGGGCGGATTCATCTTCGCGGTGAATAACTGCAACCGGACGGATTTTCACGACGCGATGTTCAAGCTTGTTGAGCGGATGTATCCGGAGGAGGCGATTCGACTGAAGCGACTGGAGGCGGGGCACGCGGTGTTCCGCAGCGAGCATCCACTCAACGGAGACGTCATCGAGCTTTACGGAGCGGACTTCGGCTGCCGCACGGCGATCATGTACTCGCCCGAGGATCTGGCGTGTCTGTGGAACAAGTGGTCGCGGCTGACTCCGCCGAAACGCCCGGCGGTTCTGCAGGGGCGCATCACGAAATCGATGCGGGTTGGAGCCAACGTCATCGCCTATGCCACGGGTCGTGAGCCACCGAACAAGCTCGAAAGCCGCATGATCACCGCCGAAGAAGGCAGTGCGGACACGATCAAGCGAGGCCTCCTGCAGGTCGCTCAGCTGCGTCACACCGGTGGCTGGGACACGGCACCGAAGGCTGCGCGAAATCTGCTGCTGGCCCTCAACCGAACGGTCGGCCTGACCGCGTCGACGAAACCGGAAGCTCTTCTGCCTGGCAGCGAGGACTTGAAAAACTACTCGCTCGTTCTGATGCACGGTCGGCACGGGTTCAGCATGTCGAAAGAGGAAATCAACAACCTGCGGAAATACCTCTTGAACGGGAGGGTTCTCTTCGCCGATGCGTGCTGCGGAGCGAGGCCGTTCGATTCGTCTTTTCGCGAATTCGCGAGGAAGTTGTTTCCCGAGGGCAAGCTGAAACGGATTGACCCGGCCCACGAGATCTTCACGACCGAAATCGGGCACGACCTGAGCCATGTCCGAAGACGGACTCCCTCCGCGTCGAACAGCGACACGCTCGACGGAAACATCATCACGGACAAAGCCTTCCTGGAAGGCATCGAGATCGGCGGTCGCCTGGTCGTCATTTACAGCAAGTACGACATCAGTTGTGCCCTGGAGCGGCAGGCTTCGGTCGCCTGCACGGGCTACATCCCCGACGACGCGGTCAGAATCGCTGTGAACGTGGTTCTTTACACGATGCTCCAGCAGGTGGAACTGGTCGATCCTTGAGCGTCATGAGTTCATTCTGATCCTCGCGCTTCGGACTGGCTTGCGTGTCAACGTGAGTCACCGCCGGAAAGCTGGCGAATCGCCGAGGCCGCGCAGACGGCGAACAGGATTCCGTACCCGATAGTCCACGGAATCGATCGGGACTCGGCCCACGCGTACCAGGCGCACCCGGCTGCGATGACGGCCAGCAGTACGGCGACCGCGCCGACGGCTGCCGTGCGCTGCTCAGCAAAAAGCCCCCAGAGAACGACGCCGAATACAGAAAACAAAGCGAGCAGGACCAGGACCATTTCGATGTTCATTGCGTCAGGCCGATCGTTCGTCGCGCTGATTCAGAATCTCGTTCAGGTCGTCGCAGTTGTGGCTGTCGTGTTTCTTGTTCATCGAACCGACGTAACGCAGCTTCGGCTCGCCCCCTTGGAGAGACGGGAACCTGCTCCGGAACCGCTGCCTGGCCGGCGCAGCGCGATCAATAAAAGATGCCGCCGGAAATCAGAGCGACTCCCTCGGGATCGTAATCGCCAAGACCCGAGCGGTATTCGAGCTGGCGGTTGAACGCGTAGCCGAACTCGACAAACGTCGTGATGCCGTAGATGTAGCGGATCTCGTGGCCGGCGGTGATTCGCCAGTCGGTATACGTCACGCGGTCTCGCATTCCGATGGCCCGATCGACCTGCCAGGTCCGGCCGAAAAACTTTGCACCGAGGTACGCACGCTCGGTGAAGAATTCGTTCTCGTTGATCTTTGCGGAAATGCGGGTTTCCGGGAAAACCAGTTCGAGTCGGATGTCATCGGTCGGCTGGTAAACGACTCCGGCCACCGGCCAGGCCCAGACATCGCCGAGGTTGAAGTAGGCCACACCGAGAACCACCTGCAGGTCCGGGTTGACTTCGAAGGCTCCAATGCCGGTTCCGGAAACTCGCAGAGCTTTTTCAAGATCTGCCGAAGAACTGAAGTCGGAGTAGGCTCCACCCCGCGCGGAGACGTGCATCCGGAATCGATCGTTGTAGCGGTGCATCCAGGTGGCTTCGAGTTCCGCGTCGTAGACGCGCGAAGGCAGATCGGTCCGGCCCGGTCCACTCAGGAAGTAGGCGGCAACCGTCGGCCGCAGGATGACTCCCTTCAGCTTGGCAAGGCCGATGCCGACGCTGCTTCGCGCGGACGCGATGCCCAGGTCATTGTCGCTGCCGGCGAGCCACGTGATTTCGTTTCGCCAGTCTTCGATTCGCAGCCAGCTTCGCTGATCGGGATGTTGAAGATGCGGGTCTTTCGGAATACCACCGTGAGTGAACCGTCCGCCGTACTCCTCAAGAATGTCGTAGAGGTCCAGCTCGCCGTCACCGTTTCCGAACTCGGGCAGCGGCGGATCGATTTGCGGAATGGGAGCGTCGAGCGAACCCCAGTCGAAGTCTCCCTGAGCAATCCGATCGTCGCCAGGTGACTCGATTCTCCCCTGAAAGAGAATGGGTCCGGGACCTGGCTGAGGATTGGCGATCGCTCCTGGAGCCGGACCGGCGAACGAAAAACCGGGGTCGCCTTGCGAATTCCAGTTTTGATAAATCGGCGGCAGCGGCACGGGCAGAGACGGCGTCTGTTGCGTTTGCAGGAAGTCCGACTGCGAGTCGGACGGAAACCCCGGCTGCGGTTGGAACGGAAGCCGCTGTTCGGAGTACGTTCTTTGCGGCCCTGAACCAGGCCCTGAACCACTCCGCGAAGTCAGCCGCAGCGGAAGGCCCGTGATCGGATCGACGGCCTCGTTGACACCGGATTGCAGCCCTCGCGGCCCCATGTATTGAGAGGGGTCGGGCAGGGAGCCTCGCGGATCAGCGGCCGGTTCGAACGGCCGGGCGCGTGGATCCTCAAACTGGGAATACTGATTCACAGGCTGTGAGTCTTGTGGCCGAAAGCTGGATGGCTGCGAGGTCCGGGCTGGCGGATAGGGATTCGCCAGGGACTGCTCGACAGTACCCGTCAGCTGCGGAACGGGACGAGGAATCACGTTGCCGACCGGTGGCGGGTTCGTGGATCGTGGCGCGTAAGCCGGCGTTCCGTACTGAGTCGGCAAAGGCTGCTGACCCTGCGCGGTAAGGCAGGCTGTCACGCCTGCCAGAAGGCAGACGATCAGTCGCGGGAGAGTTTGATTCACTGCGGAAGGGTGGGTTGGAGAAGCGCGAAGTGGCGAATGCCGGCGCTGCAGAGGGAAGAGCTGCTGGAAGGGATGCGTGAGATATCAGCTTCGGTCGATTCGGGTCAAGACCGGTTGAAAGCCGCCTGAGGCGTTTGCCGCTGCCGAAGAGGCCGGAGCCTCCCTGCCAGCCGAACAGCACGGTTGAGCGAACCGATAGGCTCGAACTTCCACCGCACGGGCGGGCACGGTTTGATCATCGCCTCGCCGTATCCCATATCCATGTGACGTGTCATTCCCGACTCACGTGGCCCCCGGTGTATTTCGAGCCGGACAGTTTCCATGATCAAATTCTGGGCAGTTGCCTTAGCGCTGATCTACTTCATGTGGAAACAGCGAGAGAAGAAAGACGGCGCGCACGCGATGCGCGCCGGATGGTTCGTGGCGATCCTTCTCTGTCCCGCCTGGCAGCAGTTGCAGGTTCGATCCATCTTCCTCGACCACCGCTCCATCGCGGCCGGCCTCGGTCTGGTCCTGCTCTTCGCGTTTCCCCGCAAAGACGGCCTCAGTCCGCTGAAGCGGTTTGTGCCGATGCCCACCGACTTTTTCATGGGTCTGCTGTTTCTGTCGATCATAATTACGGTGTTCCTTAAGGAACACCTGGCGCCTCTGACTCCGTTCGAATTAGGGCGACAGCTTCTACTGCCGTATCTGATCGGTCGGATTTTTCTGCAACGGTCAAAAGATATCGAGGAGATCGCTCCGGTTCTCAGCCGAGTCATTCTGATCGTAACCGTGCTGGGCATCCTGGAAGCGCTGACTCGGAGAAACCTGGTCAACGAAGTGTTCGGCATGCGGTTCGGGCTGCTGGAGACCGGCGAGGGTTATCGCTGGGGGATGAAGAGGGCGATCGGGAGTGTTCGCCATCCGATCTTCAACGGGCTGATGCTGGTCATGGTGATCCCCTGGACGGTCGCCGTGCATCACTACTGGAAACGCGGACCAAAGCGAAAACTGTGGAGACAGATGCCGCTGATGGGTGCGCTCGCCGTTTTCTTTTCGGTCTCGAGAGGACCGCACGCCGCGGCGATTGCGACTGCCGGAATCATGACGTTCTTTCGGAAGCCTCTGCTGCGCGTGCCCATTGCGGTTGGCACGATCACACTGGCCGTCATCGCTGTCGGAGCAAAAGACCAGATCATGCACTTCGCCGGAAAACTGGCTGGTGAAGAAGAACTGGACGAAAACAGCTACGTCTCGATCAATGGCGAGCTTTATGCCTACACCGGCACCAGGCACCGCGAACTACTCGACATCGTCTACGCTGAGGCGGTTGTCCGTAACGACTTCTGGGGTTACGGAGCCGGCCTGAAAAACGTGCCGGTTCCCGAAGACGCGAAGCAGCGGTTCAGCTCAATCGACAATGACTACCTGATGTTCTTCCTGCAGTTTGGCTACTCCGGGTTTTACCTTTTCAACATTCTTCAGGTCTGCGCGGTGCTGCAGGTATTCTGCTGTGCGTGGAACACGAAGCACGGTCGCTCAATTCTGTGCGCCGGCCTGACCGGCTCGTTTGTCGGTGTCGGGATGCTCATCAAGTCCGTCTGGTTCGACACGGACTATGGAACGGTCTGGCTTTTCTGTGCGGGCCTTTCCGCGTGCCTGGTCAACGTGCAGGACGACGAAGCCGCCTTCCGAGCCGGCGCGACAGACGGCGAAGCCAGCACCTTGCCGGAGAAAACCGTGGTGCGAGTCCGCAAACGAAGCCTCGTTCCCAGCTACACACCGATCCCCCGCAGTGAAGCGCAAGGTCAGCAATCAGCCAGCCCTTAAGCGCCCTGGGTGCGAGCAGCGAAGCGGAACGCACCTTGCGACTGTTCACGGAGTCGGCTTGATCTGCCACGACTCGTCGAAGAAGTCCGCGGCGACGAGTTTGCCGGGCCAAAGCGAATCGGCGGGAGTTCGCACGTCGACGACGGCCCAGTCCGGAATCTTCGGGACCTGCCGGGCATTGTTGAGGTACGCGAATTCGCGATACGTGAAACCACTGTTGAGCACGACGTAGCGCGACGGGTTCTCCGGATTCGGGTAAATCAAAATCGGAGCGTGATGTTCCGCGTCGTAGCCCGCGTCGCCGACCTTCACTTTGTCGCCGGACCAGCCGACTGGCAGCTTCGCGTTCAGACGCCCAATCAGCTTGTTGCTGTCCGGATCGCCGAACAGGATCAGGTTGTGCGTGGCGATGTCCGCTTCGGTCACGGCCGAGTCGTCTTTGACTCGCGCGTCGCCGCGGAACTGCTGCCGCCACTGCGCGACTAAATGGTCGAGCTCCGATCGAGCCCACTTGTCGACCGCCTCGTGCTTTGACGTTCCAGTCGGTCGGACGACGAGGAACGAATCCATAAATGCGTCATCGACCGGTCCCTGCAGATCGTGAGTTTTCCGCAGCCCCTCGCCGGTCGCTGCGCCGAGCTTCCATGACTTGCCGTCTCGATGCAGCTCGCAGTTCCAGTCCTGGCTGGTCGAGGGTTTGCCACACGCGATTTCCTGGCCATCGACGACGACTGTGACGGCCGCGTCCAGTGCGAACGGGTTCCAGCCGGGAGCGATGTCCAGCTTCAGGCCGGTGACGTTTTTCGTGTCGACGGTGATCTTGTTACCTCGACCGATCGTCGCGTCGACCCGCGCCGGAACCCAGTGCTCGCCGAGACCGGTCACCGTCAGCCAGTTCGTCCGGTTGTACTTGAGTGTCGGCGTCGCGAAGTGAATTTCGCGCGGCAGCTTCCGCCGTCCTCGCTCGGCCAGGTGAGACAACTGTCGCTCGATCTCGACCATCGAGTCCTTGTGGATCGAGTGTCCCATCTTCGGCCCGATGAGGTGTGTCAGCCGCAGCCCCTCATTCGCGGCCGCCGCTTCCATGATGTCGGCCGCCTGTTTCTGTGTGTCGTTCTCGCCGCTGTACGCGACTGTCGGAAGCTGTCGCAGATTCGCGACGTAGCCATCGCAGTCGTACATCTGCCACAGCTTTTTCTCGTACCAGGTCGGGTTGAGCGTTTCCTTCTGGAAGAACTTCAGAAACTCCGGCGTTTCAGAGAAACCGGCACCGGGATTCGCCGCGAAGAACAGATCGGGATAGTGGACCGCCATCTGCCAGCAGCCGGCTCCGCCCATCGAGAAGCCGCGCACGGCCACTCGGTCCTCGTCAACGCGGTAATTCTGCTGAGCGTGGGCGAGCCCTTCGAGGACGTCGATTTCGCCGGCGAATTTGAAGGCGTTGCTGTATCGGCCGTAGGAGTGCAGCACGATCGTGTCCTGCGGTGAAATCTGCCCGACCTGGCTCATCCGGCCGGCAATGAACTGCACTTCGCAGGTCCGCTCGCCGCGACCGTGGAACCACAGGTCCAGCCGGTACTGGCTCTTCCCGGAAAACGTGTAGGACTCGGGAATGACCAGGCCGTACGGCTGCACCGTGCCGTCGATCTTCGAACGGAAACCTCGCACAACCAGACCCTTTTGAGTCGCCCAGGGTGTCTCGCCTTTCAGCAACGCTTCGGCTCGACTGAGCCCTTCCGCGACAACCCGCTTCGCGCCGGCGATGTCGCCTTTCGAGTAGAGCTCCTGATAAGCGAGCCCCTGGTGGACAGCCCGCGAGAAGACCTCGACGTCCGGCAGAAACCGCGGAGTCCTCGCGTCGCGACGTTTCTGCAGAGCTGCGATTGCCTCATCGAGCTTTCCGAGACTGGCTTCGATTTCGGATCGATCCGCCGCGGGAACTTCGATCCCGACCGCCGGCACCTGCCGGACGTTGTCAGGAATATTGTCCTGCGGCCCGTCGGCCCGAGCAGAAACGGCGAGCAGTCCGACGAGCATCATTGCGGAAAAAGCAGAGCGAAGGTTCATGGCGGATCCTGTTCAGCGGAGTCGATGTTGTCATTGAGTCTCGTACGATGGCTCTTCCGGGCCGCAGCGGTCAGCGTGTCAAAGAGCGTGAGCGAGGGCGAAGGGGTTGCGTGTTGCCAGTCCGCTGCAAAACGTAAGCGGCACGGCCTCCACGGCCTCCCAGGCCGTGATTCATTCCGAATGCCGCATGGGCAGGATGGCCATGCCACTTTTCCAACAGGCTGCCTATTGCCGATCCAGCGGAGGGAACTTGAACAGCTCGGACTTTGTCCTGCCGTTTTTCATGATGGTGGCGAAGTCGGCGACGAGTTCCGGGTAGTCGGCTGCGACGTCTTTCGATTCACTCGGGTCGGCTTCGAGGTCGTACAGAAAGATGCGCAGCGGATCGCTGTTCTTTCGGGTCATGTTCTGCCGGACGGCTTTCCAGTTGCCTTTCCGCACGGCCTGCTGACCGCCGTACGCCGCGAACTCCCAGTACAGATACTCGGGCTTTTTCTGTTTTGCCGTTTCGCCAAGCAGCGTCGGGGCGAAGCTGACTCCGTCGATTCCCTCCGGAGCTTGCGTCCCGGTCAGCTCGGCGATCGTCGGCAGGACGTCCCAGAACGCGGAAATGTGGTCGCTTTCCGAACCCGGTTTGATCCGGCCCGGCCAGCGTGCGACGAGGGGCACTCGGATGCCGCCTTCATGAAGGCTTCCTTTGAGTCCGCTGAAAACGCCCGCCGATTCGAAGAACGCCGAGTCCGAACCGCCCAGCCGGTCATAGGTCGGCCCGTTATCCGAGGAGAACATCACAATCGTGTTTTCGTCGAGGCCCAGTTCTTTGACCAGGTCTGTGATTTTTCCGATGTCCCGGTCCATGTGAGTGACCATGGCCGCGTAGCCGGCTCGCGGAGTCGGGTGTTTCAGGTAGCCCTTGTGGACGTAATCCTCTTCCGGAATCGTGCGCCGATACTCGGCGAGGATCGGCGAATCCTCCGGCACCTGAATCGACAGGTGAGGAATCGCGAACGGCATGTAAAGGAAAAACGGACGGTCATTGTTCTCGCGAATAAACTCGAGGGCGACATCAGCGAAGCGGTCCTGGGAAAACGTTTCTCCGTGCAGCGTGCGGTCGTTGCCGGGCAGGATTTCCTTTGTGTCGTTTCGCCACAGAAATGTCGGGTAGTGATTGTGAGCGTGCCGCTGGCAGTTGAATCCGTAAAACAGGTCGAAGCCCTGCTTGTTCGGATCGCCCGTCGTGCCGAAATGGCCGAGCCCCCATTTACCCGCCGCTCCCGTCGCGTAGCCCTTCTGTTTAAGGACCTCGGCGATGGTGACTTCGGAATCGGGGATCGGATTCTGTCCGAGGAACTCCCAGCCGTATTTCGCGGCGAGGTGCTGCAGATCTTTCGGGTCGCCGTTGTTGCGAATGTAGGCGTGCCCAGGATGCCTGCCCGTCATGAGGCAACACCGCGACGGAGCACACACGGCGTTTCCGGAATAGTGATTCGTAAACCGGATGCCCTCTTTCGCAATGCGATCGATGTTGGGTGTCCTGATGATCTTTTGCCCGTAACAGCCGAGCTCGTTGTAGCCCAGGTCGTCGGCGAGCAGATAAATCACATTCGGCGGCCGATCGGCGGCAGCGGCGGCGAACGAAAGAGTCGTGAGGCAGACAAGCAGGGCGAGCAGACACCGTTTCATTGGAAGTTTCCTTCAGAATCATCGAGGGAGAACGTCGGGGATGATAATGGGCTTCTCGTCGCGTCGCGCCTCAACCGCGACAGGTCACAGCGAGACGATTTCTCAGTTGACCATCAACGTTCATTGTTCCTGCGTGAGGGTGTCGTTTCCGCGGGGGGCAGAACCGGGTAGATTCCGCGTTTCCCTGCCCCGTGCTTCCCTCCGAACTGCCATCATGCCGCTGCTCAGTCTCCGCGACGTTTCGTTTACGTTCTCTGAACCGACTCTGCTCGACGGCATCAATATCGAGATTGAGAAAGGGCAGCGGATCGGTCTGCTCGGCCGGAACGGGGCGGGCAAGTCGACTCTGATGAAGCTGATCGTCGGAGAACTTCATCCAGATAATGGCGAGGTCATTCCGGCGGCCGGAATTCGCATGGCCCGCCTCGTTCAGGAAGTGCCCGAGGCGACCGGCGGAACCGTCAGCGAGGTCGTCGCGACGGGCCTGACAGAAACGGGCGTTACCTCGGAATTCGCCGCCGAGCCGCAGGAAGACTGGCAGACCGATCATGCGGTCGCGCGGGCTGTCTCGCGGCTGAGGCTCGATGGCGACGCGATGTTTGAAACGCTTTCTTCCGGGATGAAGCGGCGAGTTCTCCTCGCACGGGCCATCGTCACCGACCCGGACATCCTGCTGCTCGACGAACCGACAAACCACCTGGACATCGACTCGATCACCTGGCTGGAAGGATTTTTGAAGAGCTATAACGGCACGCTGATTTTTGTGACTCACGATCGCGTTTTTCTGCAGGCACTCGCCACCCGGATCATCGAGATCGACCGTGCCCGTCTCTTTGACTGGACCTGCGATTACGGCACGTTCCTGAAGCGGAAGCAGGCGCAACTGGCCGCGGAAGAAAAACAAAACGCCGAGTTCGATCGCCGGCTGGCTGAGGAAGAAGTCTGGATCCGGCAGGGAGTCAAAGCGCGACGGACCCGCAACGAAGGTCGAGTCAGAGCCCTCGAAGCGATGCGCACCGAACGTGGCCAGCGGAGGAACAAAATCGGCAACGTCAAAATGCAGGCTGTCGAAGCGGAGAAGTCCGGCCGGCTTGTGCTGGAGTCCAAAGAGGTCGGATTCTCGTGGGGCGACGGCCCGATCGTCGACAGCCTTTCGACAATGATCATGCGCGGCGACCGGATCGGCATCATCGGCCCGAACGGGGCCGGCAAGACGACGCTGCTCAAAGTTCTGCTCGGCGATCTCGAACCAACTTCCGGCTCGGTGCGGCACGGAACAAAGCTCGAAGTCGTCTACTTCGACCAGCTTCGTGAGCAGATCAACGAGGAAGAATCGGTCGTCGAGAATGTCGGCGAAGGCCAGGACCACCTCGTGATCAACGGCCGCTCGAAACACATTTACGGCTATCTCCAGGATTTTCTTTTTACTCCTGAGCGGGCACGTCGTCCGGCGCGGTTTCTTTCGGGCGGTGAGCGGAACCGGCTGCTGCTCGCGCGGATTTTCAAGCGACCGTCAAACGTCATGGTCCTCGACGAACCGACCAACGACCTCGACGAAGAAACGCTCGAGCTGCTTGAGGAACTGGTCGCGAATTACCAGGGCACCGTCCTGCTGGTCAGCCATGATCGGGCCTTCCTGAACAACGTCGTGACCAGCACATTCGTGCTCGACGGCAACGGCGGAATCCACGAATACGACGGCGGCTACGACGACTACATCCGCCAGCTCGGGGAATCGGAAACAGCCGTCGCAGTGGAAGCGGCGAAGAAACCTCAGCTGCGGTCGGCGAAGGCTGCGACGCGAAAGCGAACGTGGAAAGAGGAGCGGGAGTTGAAAGAGATTCCTGCCCGGATCGAACAACTGGAAGTGGAGCAGACCGATCTCCACACGACGATGGCCGATCCATCATTCTACAAGCGGGACGGGGCCGAGATCGCCAGCGCGACCTCGCGGATCGCGACGATCGAGGATCAGCTCGCCTCACTGATGGCCCGCTGGGAAAAGCTGGAGTCGATCGGGTAACACGCTCGCGGCGTGGCAGCTTCGATCAGCAGGTCTCGCGAGTCATTCCGACGGCTCGGCGAAAAATTCCAACTTCTCCGTGGACGCGCGGCGTTCTGATTGACGATCTGGACTCGAACAGCCCGCGATTTCGCCTCATCCCGGCCTCTCCGGCTGGTGAGTTTTCCGGTTGTGACGGTCAAGCCGGATTGGAGATGCCGTCTGGCTCGGGAGGCTGAACGTGCGACTGTGGCCCGAAGTTGCCGAAAACCGTCTCCGCCACTGAAGTCGTTCCCGCAGCTCTGGCAGTCAAGTGTCAGAGTTAGGCGTCAACTGTGTACGAACAGTCCACTGGAGCTCTCATGGATCTGCCACACGACACACTCGCCCGAATGAAAATGCTTGCATCGCTGAACGGTCTGTCCGACTCGGATGAATCCGCGGTCGGTTCAACTGCGGTGCTGGACGATGTGGAGTCCGACGCCGCCCGGGAACACGGCGAGTAATTACTGCCGGTTGCTGACGACCATTTTCCCGACCAGCTTGTCGTCCGGGAAATTCGCCAGCAGGTACGTGTTGCGGCCGTCCTCAATACGGACGGTCTGCGAGGCGCCTGCGCCGATCGGCCTCTTCCCGCCGAGCGGTTTCAGGTGGATCGCGTGCTCGCCAGCTGGCAGTTCAATCCGCAGCACTTGAATCTGGTCGGGCAGCAGTCCCCAGCAGCGAGTGTCCGCAGACTCGGTCGCTTCCCACGCGCTGCCCGCGAGGTCGAAGGCGAGCTCGGCAAACGGGTTTTGATCGTTGCCGAGGGCCATTTGCTTGGCGGCGTAGACGCTGCCTTTCTTGACCACACGCCGCACGATGGCCCGCGCCATGATTCGAGGGAACACCGCCTCGTACTGCTGCAGAGCCATCCGCCCGATGTCCGTAATCGTCGACGTCGTGCCGGCCGTTTTGCCGTCGACGTTCACGTCGAGGCCGGTGATTCGATTCCGGCTTCGAACGACAACCGGCACTTTGATCGGCGCGATGGTCGGTGGCAGCGAGTGCTTGTTCGTCTCGGACAGGATTCGATCGGCGATCAGCAGCGCGGCGGACGCAGGAATCTCTGCCCGCTCTTCTTTGTACGGCCCTTCGCCCACCAGGCCGAAGACGTACAGCACGCCGTTGCCCTTTTCGGAATGGCGACCGTTCTGGATTCGGTTGAGGTCGGCTTTGGCGTACTCGAAATCGGGTTCCCAGTTGGCAACCAGCTGAATCGCCCGCTCGGCTTCCTGGTATTCGGTGTGCGAAGCCTCTTTCAACGTCGCCTGGATATAGGCTCCCAGAGCGACCTGCTGATAAGCCAGCTTCGGATTTGTGCCCTCCTTGTCGGATCCGTCCTGGATGATCCGCCGCTGTTTGTCCGCGACCTGCAGCGAGTAGGCCTCGGCATCGATGCCGTCGTGCATGAGGCTCGACAGTGCCAGGAAGCAGCGGATGAGAACCTTTTCGTAATCCTCACCGGAGTAGGCCAGCGTGTTGTCATCTTTAAATGTGGACAGAACGGTCTCGCCCACGCTGTTCTGTTCGAGATGGTCGAAACTGTCCCGCACCTCGCGCAAAGTCCGTTCTGCCTGCACTGGATTGCCCTCGGCGAGCTCGATCATCGCCCGCTCCAGTTTCAAGACGTCCTTGTCCTTCTTGCGATCCTCAAGCCCGGCGTTGACGATGCTGCGCGCTTTGTCGACTCGCCCGCTGTAATAGGCGTTGCGAATCGTCGTGAGCCGATCGGCGTGCGTCGCGCAGCCGGACAGCCCGGCGACAAGCACCAGCAGCGGCATCAGGATGGCGAGTCGGTTTCGCAATGTGTTGGTCCAGTGAGTCTCTGACGCAAAGCCGCGAAGACGCAGAGGTTCGCAAAGGAGGTCGTCGGAAAGGAACCACTCAAGCGCAACTCTTTGTGAGCCATCGCGACTCTGCGCCTTTGCGTCGGATTCCAGCCTCAATAATTCTGAATCCGGCCCAGCACGCTCGGGTGGTAGCCCTTGCGAATCTTGGCCTGCTGCTTGGTGTGCCGTCCGTTGTGGACGTTGACCAGCTCCAGCGTCAGCAGATAGTCGCGCTGTTTATCGTCGTTCCGCCGCGTCGTACCGGACGTCAGCCTCGCGAACAGCATGTAGTCAAACGGCTGGCCGGCCTGTTCGAGGACCATCGTGAACTCGCGCTGGTTTCTTGGAATGAACAGTTCCGCGGGACGAATTCGCGTCTCCTTCAGACCGGCATCGACATAGCGGCGGCTGATCGAGTCGAACGCGTGAGTCGACACAATGCTGGCGTCGATCAGCTCGTACAGTTGGTTCTTGAAGTCGCCGATTTCCTCGGCACTGTCATTTTCGACGCCGATAAAGCAGACCTTTTTCGGCTGCTCGGTGCCTTCGTTAAACCGAGCCTGCTGGATTCCCGCGATCTCTTCGCCAAGTAGTTTGCCAACCGCCTCTTTGACGAGCGGTTCGTAAACGGCGGCTCCGGCCTCGTGACTGCCGACGAGATCTTTGTCGTCATCGTCGAGGATGTGGGCGTACTGCCGTCCCCGGCAGCCGGTCAAAGAAAAAGCACCCGTGACCGCGCAGCCGCCAGCCAGCTGTAGAAAAGCTCTGCGATCCATGTCGAATCCTTTCGAAGTGGAGGGTCGCGCAGGAGCCAATGCCGTGATTGCTGCCGGTTTTTCAGACAGCGCACGTGTGGAAAGCGCGGTTGAGGTGGGAGTGTGGATTGTTTCCTGAGAAGGTCGGCGGAACGCCGTCAGCGGAGAGGGGCGAAATACTACATCGACACCAGAAACGCCGCGAGATGAGAATTTACAGACAGATTTGCGCTGAGGACACGCTGAACACAGGAGCTTCCCGCTGGCAAAATTCGTCTCGGGGCAAGTTCGGCATCGTGATAAGCTTCGCCGCGATCCTCTGGTGGGGCTCGCTTCGCTCGGCCCACCCTACCCTTGTTCCTCAGCATCGATGTCCATTTCAGACCGCTATCTTGTCACCGGAGCCGGTGGTTTCATCGGCAGCCACCTCGTCGAGTCACTGCTCAAGCGAGGTCAGAAAGTGCGCGCCTTCGTGCGCTACTCGTCGTCGGCGAATCAAGGCTGGCTCGACGACATTCCCGGCAAACTGAAAGGCGACATGGAAGTCTTCTACGGAGACATCGCCGACGCGCGAGCTGTCATGGAAGCCTCGCGGGACTGCTCGCGGATTTACCACCTCGCCGCGCTGATCGGGATTCCGTATTCGTACATCGCTCCGCAGAGCTACGTGACGGTCAATATTCAAGGCACGCTCAATGTGCTCGAAGCGGCGAGAACTCACGACCTGGAACGCTGTATCGTGACCTCGACCAGCGAGGTTTACGGCACGGCCCTGGTCACGCCGATCACCGAAGAGCACCCGCTGCAGGGACAGTCACCGTACTCGGCCACAAAGATCGGCGCCGATCAGATCGCCCTCAGCTATCACCGCGCGTTCGAGCTGCCGGTCACCGTCGTAAGGCCTTTTAACACATTCGGCCCGCGGCAAAGCACGCGAGCCATCATCCCCACAATTATCACGCAGGCTCTGTGGCGGGACGTCATCGAAGTCGGCAGCCGCGATCCTTCGCGCGACATGGTCTTCGTCGAGGACACGGCCAACGGGTTCATCGAACTGGGCGAGTCAGAAAACTGCATCGGTGAGGTCACCAACCTCGCCACCGAAGTCGGAGTCACCATCGGCGACCTGATCGATCAGATTCAGGCGATCGCCGGAACGAGCCTCCCAGTGCGGGAGAATGACGATCGTCGCCGACCGACAAAGAGCGAAGTCTTCACGCTGCTCGGTTCGGCCGATCTGGCGAAGCAGCGCGCCGGCTGGTTGCCGCGCGTCTCGCTTGAAGAAGGGCTCACAAAAACAATCGACTGGTTCCGCAAAGCCGGGCCGGTCAGGAACGCCGGAGAATATCGCGTATGAGAGCTGTCATCCTTGCCGGAGGCCGAGGCGCCCGCCTGGCTCCGTACACAACGGTCATCCCGAAACCACTGCTGCCGCTGGGCGAGCGACCGATCCTGGACCTGGTTCTGAACCAGCTCGCCGCGGCCGGTTTCACGCGGGCGACGCTGACTCTGGGGTACATGGCCGACTACTTCAAAGTCTTCCTCGCCCAGCGACCGCAACTGCGCGAGCTGATCGACATCGACTTTATCGAGGAAGAAAAGCCGACCGGCACGGCCGGATCGCTCGCCGAGGTGCCGGATCTGAACGAACCGTTCCTCGTCATGAACGGGGACATTTTCACCGACCTGGACTACGCGGCCCTCTACAAATACCACTGCGATCAGGACGCCTGGCTGACGATCGCGTCTCACCAGAAGCAGGTGAAGATCGACCTGGGAGTGCTCGAGACCGACGAGCACGGAGCCCTGCTCGACTACATCGAAAAGCCGACGAAGGAATATTCCGTCAGCATGGGCATTTACATTTACAGCCCGCAGGTCCTGGAGATGATCCCGCGTGGCGAGTACCTGGACTTCCCGACGCTGGCCATGAACCTGAAAAACGCCGGCAAAAAAGTGCTCACCTGGAAGTCGGACGCGACCTGGCTGGACCTGGGCCGCCCGCAGGACCTGCAGGACGCGACGGAGATGTTCATCGAAAAAGAATCGCAATTCATGCCGCGTCTGATGACCGAACCAGAAGCCGCCGCCGCGTGACGGAGCCCGACATGACACGAGCCCTCGTCTTCGCCGGCTCATCGTTCGTCGGCAAGCACCTCTGCCGTTTGCTGCGAGAGAAAAACGTCGAGGTCATCTCCACCGCGCGTCGACCGACCGACGAGACAACGCTCGCCTGCGACCTCACCTGTCGCGAAGACGTCTCAGCCGCGATCGCGCAGACCCGGCCCGACTGGATCATCCAGTGCGGAGCCGCGACCGCTTCTTCGTCACCGCGAGATCACTACGCCGTCCACGTGACGGGAGCCCTCAACGTTCTGGAAGCTGCGCACGAATTTGTGCCGGACGCCTCGATCCTGCTCTTCGGAAGCGCCGCCGAGTACGGGCCCGTCCCGCCCGAAGACCTGCCCGTCGCCGAGTCGTATCCGTGCCGCCCGACGTCCTTTTTCGGTGCTTCGAAGCTGGCTCAAACACACCTCGCCCAGGCGGCGGCAATCGCGAACGGCCAGCGGATCACCATCGTCCGCCCGTTCAACATCATCGGCCCCGGCCTGCCCGACCACTACTTCGCGGCCGCTCTGGCCAAACGACTCATCGCACAGAAATCCGCCCTCGAAGCCGGATTAACGATCGACCGCACCTTCGAGGTCCACAACCCGCACGCCACCCGAGACTTCATCGACGTCCGCGACGTCGCCAGCGCCGTCTACTTTCTCCTCGACCAGCACTCCCCCGACCCCGGCCAGGCCGCGCTCTTCAACATCGCCACCGGTCAGGAAACATCCATCCTGGAAGTGGCCAGCCATCTCGGCACCCTCGCCGGCAACCTGACCCCCACCTCAGCCAGTGAGACCACCTCCCGCGCCGGCATCACCCGTTCCTGTGGGAACATCCAGGCCCGAATCAATTCCGGCTGGCAACCTCTGATTTCCTGGCGAGCCAGTATTGACGATCTCTGCCACGAGAATGCAGATGTCATCACCTGATCCGAATGAATGAGGCAGCCCCTGTCGCTTCATGAAAACGACAACGCGACTACACTTACCAATCAAGCCGAAAATGAAATTCAAAGTGCCATCCGGCAACAATCCAAATAGCGAGCATGTCAGTCTCAATGATTCGTGAACCAGGATTCACGTTCAGCGGCAGTTAGCCAGTCTTGTCAACAAGCACGTTCGATGAAGCCTCGCGTCTTTGGAAACGAAGATCTTCAGCTACTTGACGGCCTGGCGCAGTGCGCAGCTCGTCATGGCCGGTCATCAGGAAGTGACACGACAATGGTGGGACGACGAACGTCGCCACTTTGATTTGTTCGTGTCAGAGGCTGTGATTGAAGAAGCGACGGCGGGTGATCCTGAAGCGTCGCAAAGAAGATTGATCGCACTTCAGGGAATTCCGGAACTGCAGATATCCAACAACGCTCGTGACCTTGCCAAATCGCTGATCGAGCACGGGCAGTTGCCGAAGAAGGCAAGCCTCGATGCCCTCCACATTGCGACAGCCACTGTGAACGGAATGGACTATTTGCTCACATGGAACTGTCGCCATATTGCCAATGCGACAATCCAACAGTCCATGCGACGCTTTTGTGAAGATTCCGGGTACGTCCTTCCGGTATTCTGCACCCCGATTGAACTGACCGAGGTACCCACAGATGAATGACGACCCCATTGTCCGGGAAGTCCGTAAAGCTCGCGACGACTACGCAAAGATGTTTGATTACGACCTGGATGCGATTTGCCGTGACCTGCAGGAAAAACAGCAACAGCCGGGCAAACAGGTTGTTTCATTCCCACCGAAGCGCCCGAGGTTGGTTGCGGACAAGAAGTAACTGTTGCTCCGGTGACCGCGATCGAACATTCGCAGCCTGCAGCCTGCGGGCGTAATCTGCTGATCGCCAATTGCCAGACTGGAGCTGCGATGCCCGACGCCACCGATTCAACTGAGGCCACAGTCCAGGAATCGCCCTCACTGCTGCGGGCCCTGGGACCCGTCATGGCGATTGCCATTGTTGTCGGGAATGTCATCGGGTCCGGCATCTTTGCGAAGCCGGGGCGGATTGCCGCTGAGGCCGGGCGGTTTGATCTGATCATCGCTGTGTGGATTGTCGGAGGCGTGCTGTGTCTGCTGGGGGCTCTGTGTTTTGCCGAGCTCGCCACGATGCTGCCTCATGCGGGCGGGCTTTACGTTTATCTGCGCGAGGCGTACGGGAAGCTGACCGCGTTTCTGTTCGGGTGGCAGGAGTTTTTATTTAACCGGCCGGCGTCGACCGCAGCGTTGTCGATGATCTTTGTCGGCTCGCTGGACATCGCTCTCAAGGGGGTTGAGTTCAGTCTGATTGAGACGCTCGGCCTGGCGATCGCTCTGCAGATGGCTGCCGCGGCGATCAATGTTGTCGGCGTTCTCTGGGGAGGCACGGTCCAGGCCGTGACCACGCTGATCAAGTCCAGCTTCGTCGCGTTTGTCGCGGTGCTGCCGTTTGCTCTGGAGATTGCCGGGCGGGATGTCGTTGACGTTTCAAATTTCAGCGCGACGATCGTGCCGGCGCAGGAGTCGCTGTCGGCTCAGATTGCGGCGGTGCTGCTGGCCGTGATGTGGGCTTACAACGGCTGGCACGGAATCGCTCCGGTCGCCGAGGAAATTCGCGACCCGCAGCGAAACATTCCGATCGCTCTGTTCGGCGGAATCGGGCTGCTCATTCTGCTTTATCTGGGAGCGAACCTGGCCTACCACGCGGTCGTGCCGATCTCCGAAATGGCCATCCCGAAAAATCAGGAACACGTCGCCGAGATCATGGTCACCCGCCTGCTGGGCGACTGGGGTGGCAAGCTGATGGCCATCGGCGTGATGGTCAGCACGCTGGGAGCAATCAACAGCAACCTGCTGCTGGGTCCGCGGGTTCCTTTTGCGATGGGACGAGACAAAGTCTTCTTCCCGATCCTCGGTGAGGTTCACGCCCGGTTCCGCACGCCAGCTGTCGCGATCCTGGTCCAAGGCGCGCTGGGAGTCGTCCTCGTCCTGGCCTCAGCCGTCCTCGTCGAGTACGTCGAATATTTCAAACAGAAGAGCATCTTCAGCATTCTGACCGACTGCATCATTTTCGTGTCGAGCATCTTCTACGCGCTCTCGGTCGGAGCGGTCATCCTCCTCCGCCGCAAACAACCAGACAAAGAGCGACCGTACCGCACGCTCGGCTATCCGTTCACGCCGATTCTTTACATGGTCGTCTACGTGTGGTTCCTGGTTTACGTCTTCCAGGGAGCCCGGATGGAAGCGCTGATCGGACTCGGCATGATCGCAGCGGGCGTGCCGGTCTTCTGGTGGTGGAACCGCAGCCCGGCTGAAAAAGACTAAGGCGAGGCTCCACCGGACGGGCGAGGTGTGCTCGGCAGGACTTTGCGCTACCGACAGGCTTGCGGCGCGGACGGCTTATTTTCCGTAGACCTCTTTGGGATCGAAGACTCGCTCGCCGATGACTTCGACCTCGCCGGTCGCCAGGTCGATCTTTCGAAAGAAGCAGCTGCGGTATCCCTCGTGGCAGGCGGCTCCGCCGATCTGGTTGACTCGGACAAGCAGCGTGTCGGCGTCGCAGTCGTAGAAGACGCTTTTCAGTTCCTGGACGTTGCCGCTTTCCTCGCCCTTTCGCCACAGCTTCTGACGGCTGCGGCTGTAGTACACGACTCGTCCGCTGGCGAGCGTTTCCTGCCAGGCCTCTTCGTTCATGTAGGCCAGCATCAGGACATCACCACTTTCGTCGTCCTGAGCGATGACGGGGATGAGGTCCATCTTTTCGAAGTTGGGACCGCTCATGAGATTTTGCTTTCCGTAATCGTCTGTTGATTCGTGCTTTTCTGCTGGTCTGTCCGGTGACGACTGCAGAGGCCGTTCTGGCCTGGTGATTCGCCAGACAAAAAACGCTCAGAGCCGATGACAGCTCTGAGCGTCCATTTGTTCGGCAAATCGGAATTGAACGTGGCGGAGCGGGATTTTACCGGTCCGCTCCGGACCCGTCCATAAATCAGTGCCGATTGGAATGAGTCGACACCGAGCGCGTGTCCGGGAATTCAAAACGGCATGTCGTCGCTGAATTCCGATCCGACTCCGATCGCCGTCGCGGTGGCATAGGCTCGGCAGTGGGAGATTGTGATCAGGACTCGGTCGACGCCGATTTTCTTTGCAAACTCACCGGCGCCGCCCCGGATGTTGACGTAAGGCTTGCCGGATTTTTCAGAGAGAATCTCGATGTCCTGCCAGCCGATTCCGCGGATGAAGCCCGTGCCAAGTGCCTTCATGACAGCCTCTTTCGCGGCCCAGCGACCAGCGAAGGCTTCATTGCAGTGCTTTCGTTTCTGGCAGTAGCGGATTTCATCCGGCGTGTAGATGCGGTTGAGAAATGCCTCGCCGTGCCGATCGATCATCTCGCCGATCCGCACAATTTCGACGATGTCTGTTCCGAGGCCCACGATCAAAATAAATTCTCCAGCCGGTTTGGCGGCGTCACGTCTGACGAGCCCAGGAATCGGGCTGCGAGGATTCGGGCCAAACTAACGCAGCCCTTGAGCGGCGTCTATCCGCGCGGCGAGTTCGCTGAAAGCCTCTTCGGCCAGCTTGAGTGGCGAGTCCTGGTCTGTCGAGCTGCGTCGAACGGCGGCCTTCCGATCGGCTGACTCCAGCACCACCAGCACCTCCGGTCGGCGACCTGCGCATCGGCACTGGCTCAACACGACAGACGCCGAAACAAACGGCGTCTGATGATCGCTTCCCGTCAGAACGGCAATTTCGTTCGCGTCGTCGCCTGTGAATTCGTGTCGGCGAATCGGCAGGATCCACTCGCCACACGATTCGCAGAAGGGTCGCGCAGCGCGGGCTCGAGCGAATCCCGCGCACAGCAGCCCGGCCAGCAACAGCTCGGCTCCGAACAGGATCTGCCCCGCCGAACGGCTGTTCGAAAATGACGAGACGCGGAATGCCAGGTACTCCGGAAAACTCGTGTCAGGTGGCATCGCTCGGGCCTTCAAGTCCGCGCGGAAATCGTCCATTTCTTTTTTTGCCTGCGGGTCGGACGGGTCCGTTGCCTGATTGAGCATGGCCATCGCCATGGCTGCTCCCTTCGGCGGCTTGTAATCGGCCTTGAGCTGCCTGGCATGCGCCTGCCACCAGAGCACACTCGTCAGCGCGACACTCGCCGCACCGACGACGACTCCGCCAACAATCGCCGCGACCGGCGACCGCATTTTCAAGCGGGTTCCAACAAGTGAAACGAGCCAGCCACAGGCCGCTCCCTGTGCTGCCGCAAGAATCCCGATCAACCGCTGCCGAGCTGGCGTGTGAGACAGCAACAGCGCAGCCACGCCGGCGATTGCAATCCCTGCAGCCAGCCAGATCGCAATGGTCACAGCTCCGGGACGAAGAGCCGTCGACGATTCTGTTTGAGTCGATGTCACGTGGTCAGCCTGTAAATAGGAAGACTTCCAGAAAGGTAACCCGACGCGAGAGTTTTGAAGAAGCACGCTTTCCGCCCCCTCTCCCCGACCCTCTCCCCCCAAAACATCGGCGATGGAAGCGCATTCCACACAGTCAGTCGAACGCGCCGATGTTTCGGGGGAGAGGGGGCTTCAAACTGTGCAACTTCAAAGAGCCTCAGCGAGGTCGAAAGTCGTTATGGATGAGTGAGCCGGGAAGCGTAGCGGAATCTCGCGGAAGGCAAATGCGACAGGGCAGGAACGTCAGGTCCGATTGAGTAAACCAACAGGGAAGCGTCTCTGAACACTCTCCCATCGAATCGAATTCCGGCTTCAACGGTCGAGAGACTCAATTTGAGATCCGTTCGGCGACGATTCAAGTTACCATGCGACCTCTCTTTGAAAGCCGACGTGAGGTTTACAGAGAACCAGTCTCGGGCCAGATCTGACAAAACGGGAGCACACTATGTTCCGTCTCGCCGCACTCGCGAGTCTTGCACTCATCCCTGCCGTTTATCGCCTGACAACATTGCCGGAGCCGAACACCGTTGAGACTCCGCCCGCCATGGTGGATGCCGGCAAAATTCTGTTCGATCACGAGTGGCAGCCGGACGATCCGCTCACCGGCGGTGACGGCCTCGGTCCCGTCTTCAACGCGAAGTCCTGCGTCGCGTGCCATCGCCAGGGAGCTCCCGGCGGCGGTGGACCGAACGAGCACAACGTCATCGCCTTCACGGTTCAGGACGAGAAATCCGGTCTGGTCAAACGGAGTGGCGTCGTTCATCTGTCATCGGTCGCCCCCGAATTTCGAGAGCAGCTGACTCATGTGCATCCGAATCTGCCGAATCAGCTGCCGGTTAATGACACGACTGTGCGGCTCGACACGAGCTCGATGCCTGACTGTTTCGCGCCGCGATTCAGCTTTCCGCGTGGTGTGACACTCTCGCAGAGAAATACTCCCGCCATCTTCGGCGCGAAACTGATCGAAGAGATTTCCGACAACGTGATCGAAGCCGAAGCACGACGGCAGCGACTGAAATGGGCCTTTGTTTCCGACGAGTCGGAAGACGCTCCGGTCGGTCGGGTTTCTTATCTGGCGGGCGGCAAGGTCGGCCACTTCGGCTGGAAAGGGCAGACCGCACGGCTTGGCGACTTCGTTCAGGGCGCCTGCGCGAACGAACTCGGCCTCAGCAATCCGGCGGCCGATCAACCGGTTTCGCTCGCGAAAGGCGACTACAAAGGAAGCGGCACGGATCTCACGCAGGTTCAGTGTGATCAGATCACCGCGTTCTGCGCGAGCCTTGCTCGACCAGTCGAAATCGTGCCCGACAATCCTGTGACAGCGACGCTTGCCAACAAGGGGCGAGAAGTTTTTTCGAGTGTCGGCTGCGTGAACTGCCATCCGGCCAATCTTGGCAGCGTCGAGGGTCTTTATTCCGACCTGCTCATGCACCGCATGGGTCAGGAACTGGTCGGTGGTGGCTCTTACAATGATCCGCCAGTGCCCGTGCCGGACGCTCCTGACGGTCCGCATCCGTCCGAGTGGCGGACGCCGCCTCTGTGGGGTGTCGCCGATTCCGCTCCGTATCTTCATGATGGTCGAGCGGCGAGTCTGCGGGACGCGATCGTCCAGCACAGTGGCCAGGGCCGCGCTTCGTCTATCGCTTTTCAGAAACTCAGCGTGACGGATCAGACCCGGCTCATCGCCTTCCTCGAAACGCTTCGCGCGCCCGGCGCGAAAGATCGGGACGCGGCGAAGACAACGGAACTCGCCGCAGCAAACGGTGACGATTCGTAATTGACGCCGAGCGAATGCGACAACGATTCCGGCGGAATGACTCGTCACAACAGGACCGTCGAGGGAGCACCCGTGTCGATCACGTTCACCTGCCTCTGCGGCAAGCGACTGAAGGCGCGGGAATCCAGCGCGGGAAAACGCACGCAGTGCCCGCAGTGTGGTGAGCCGGTCGGAATTCCCGCTTCCTCAGCACCGGCGGCCCCGCCGTCGTCCCGGAAGGAAGCGGCCAACGCGGCCACAACCGCCAGCCGGAAAGTGATCCCGATCCCGGCTGCAATTCTTCCGACTGCGGCAAACGAGAATCCGGCATCCGAGGAAGTCAGAGCCGCGACTCCGAAGCCTTATTTCATGATCGACGACGACTCGCCGGCAGCCCCGCCGCGAGTTCTCAGGCAGCGGCGCGACAGGACTGGACGCCCACAGACTCGCGGTCTGCCGGCGGGCATTCATCCCGGGTCGGTCGCCGAGGCGGCTTCGCAGTCTCTGGCGGAGTCCCCCGAGCACGGCTTGACTCTGCGAACTCCGCCGAAGTGGTATCGACTGATCAGTCGCAGCGGCGCGTACCGCGGTCCGTCGCTTCTGAATGAGCTTGGTTATTCGCTCGGCAACTTTCCGTTTGTCGCCACCGTTTCGTTTTTACTCGCACTGACGTTAAGCGTGGGCGCTGCGGACCTGCCGCAGGCCATGCAGCAATCCGGCTATGCGCCCGCGCTGGTTGTCAGCGCCGCGCTGGTGTTCCTTGTGGTTGCCGCTCACGCAGTCTCGTTTTTCAATCAGAGCATTCAAATCGCCATCCGAAATCCCGGCGGCTCCATCAACCTCGATCCAGTTCTCACGGTAAAGTCCGGCTTTGCCTGGGTCGTCGCGATCCTGGCTGGGCCCGTCTTCCCAGGTGTCGGAGCTTTTCTGTACTGGCTGCACATCGGCCTGGCCGAGCCCGTCGACTGGGTGATTCTGGCTGAGCTGATCTGGCTGACGTTTTTCTGGCTGACCGCTTCACTGATGTCGTACGGGGTCGATCCAAAACTCAAATCGGTTCTGCCGCATCGAGCTTTTCAAAACGCCATGATCATTCCGAGGGCGATTGGAATCCGATCCGCATTCGCAGCCGCTCTCTGTGCGTTGACGATCGCGGGAGTCTGGTACGGGCTCGTGGAACTTCATGTCGAACCGCTATACGGATTCGTCATTTTCGGCGGCACGTTTCTGATGGCGATTTCTCTGGGAGCCACTCTGGCCGCTTCCCTCGGACAGGCGGGGATTCAAGTGCTCCCGGTGGCCGAAGTCGAACCCGACGCAAAAGCCGAGGCATTCGAACGCGAGCTGGCGTCTCAGCGTTGAACGATTTCGAAGTGGAGCGCTTCCTCGTAGCCGGAAAGGCCACGCTTCCGCGTCACTCCTCTCGCGGCCGTTTCCGCTTTTTATTCTTCGCCTGCTTGCGAGCTCGCTCGCGTTCCTCGCGACGCTTCTTTCCGACGGCCGCCGCGTAGGGTAGCCAGATGACTCCACAGCCGATCGCCACAACGAGACCACCAAACGATCCAGCCGCCGCCGCACGCTGATTGAGTTCCCGCCGCGGAGCGTCTTTCACCAGGAAAAATCCGCCAACGGCTGCCAGGGAAATACCGACGACCAGCCAGATGACGGTGACCTGAATTCGTTTCCTGATTGTCATGATCGAGTCTTTCTGGCAGCTTCTGTAGCATGCGTCGTCGCGTTCGCGACGTCTCGCGCGGAGAATGATAAGACAACGCTGTCTTTCCGCCAGTCGCCAATCCGGCGGCAGTCGGCGTTTTCGACTCAGCAATTTCGATGAAATGAGGCAATCATGATCTCGCTGCAAGGACACGCGGCCCTCGTGACCGGCGGCACTCTGGGAGTCGGCCGCGCGATCGCCGTTCAACTGGCAAAATGCGGAGCGGACATCGTGCTGCACGGCCTGAAGGATGACGCCTCCGCACAGGAAGCGGTCCAGGAAATTCGGGCGCTGGGAGTTCGCTGCGAGCTGATGACCGGTGACCTCTCCGGCCCGACCGAAGACGCTGTCGAGAATGTCTTCTGCCAGGCGACAGCAACCGGCCTGAGCATCGACCTCCTCATGAGCAACGCCGGCACGTACTCGGAAGGCGAATTCCTGGAGATGGACTTCGCGACGTTTGACCGCACGATGAAGCTCAACGTGTACTCGCATTTCTTTCTGATTCAGAACTTCGCGCGGCACTGGATCAAGCAGGGAATCAACGGGCGAGTGCTCCTCACCGGATCGATCAACGGGCGACTGGCCGAGCAGACTCACGCGGCCTACGACACCTCGAAAGGTGCCGTGGAGATGATGGTCAGAACGCTCGCCGTGACACTCGCACCGCACAACATCCGCGTGAACGGGATGGCTCCTGGCCTGGTCCGCACACCGCTCACCGCACCGGCCCTCGACCAGCCAGGCGTGACGGAGTGGATGCAGCTCCACACGCCCAACGGTCAGGTCCCCGGCCCGGAAGCCTGCGCCGGAGCGGCCGCGTTCCTGGTCAGCGACGAGGCGTACCACATCCAGGGTCAGATGCTGCTGGTCGATGGCGGCATGAGCACCTGGCAACAACCGGACCCGCCGGAAATGTGAGACCTTCGTCGTTGCCTGCGAAGTCTTCGTCTCGGACAGAACGAGAGAAGCCGCTCTTCGCCGTCACCGATGGAAGGCGATCACGACATCCTGCGGGCACAGATAAACACTCCCGAGTTACTGTTTAATCATTGAGGTCTGCAGGTTGCTTCGCGTAGTGTGCGACCGGATTTCGGAGGCATCCATTCCGGGCAGAGTTTTTAACTTTCAACGTAGACACAAAGGCACGAAGAATTCGCCTTGTTTTCTTCGGGGCGTCGTGCCTTCGATTGCCCAACTTGCCTGGTGGCGCAGGCCACACTGGAAAATCTGATCGCGTATGTGGCCGAACTCTGACGAGACTCAGGAGCTACTTCGTTCGGCCGACGCCGGAAACGACGACGCGATCAACGCGCTGCTCGAACGGCACCGGGACGCCGTCCATAAAATGGTGCGGATGCGGCTTGATCGTGGCATTGCGGCTCGAGTCGATGCCAGCGACATCGTGCAGGACGTCATGCTGGAAGCCAGCCAGCGGCTGAGCGATTACGTCAGGAATGGCACGTCGATGCCGTTTCATCTGTGGCTGAGGCAGCTCGCCAGGGATCGCATGATCGACGCGTACCGGCGGCACCGGGGAGCTCAACGGCGCAGCGTCGATCGAGAAAAACGACTGGATGCTCAGTACGCCGACCAGTCGTCACTGAACCTCGCGGCGCAGATCCCGGATCAGGAACTCACGCCGGCTGCCGCGACACTGCGCCGTGAACTGGAGCAGCGGTTCCTGCTTGCGCTGGATGATCTCAACGAAGACGACCGCGACATTATTCTGATGCGGCATCAGGAACACCTCTCCAACAGTGAGGTCGCCGAGGCGCTTGGTCTGTCTGCACCCGCGGCCGGGATGAGGTACCTGCGGGCACTGAGGAAACTCCGCGACGTGCTCGGCAGCGATCATTCGGGGACGATTTGATCGAGCCGATTTTGTAACCCGACGCGTCAGCGAGGGCGTACTTCGATCGACTTTCGCCCCTTTGAAGTTGCCCAGTTCATTAGGCCAACGGCCTTTTCTCACCGTAGCCTGGGGCAACGCCCCAGGAATTCGGAGCGTCACAAGTTCTTTGGCCAAAGGCCATACTCACCGTCATCGCTGAGCCGAGTAAATTTGGCCTTTGGCCAAACTGCCTTGTTTTCCGGCGTTCCTGGGGCGTTGCCCCAGGCTACGGTGATAGATGGCCTTCGGCCAAACGTGTGGGAGACCGAAGTGTGCAACTTCAAAACTCGCGCGTCGGGTTACGTTGGAGTCTGCTGCGTGCCCGCGGCCCGGCTTTATGTGGCCGCTACTTCTTTGGCGGTCATCTTCGAAACGGTGACGAGCGTCAGGAAACCGAGCGGAATCGTCACGATGCCCGGCTGGCCGAACGGGACGAAGCCTTCGTGGCCGACGAATCCAAACACTTTGCTCATCGAGTCAGCGCTAAGCAGAATCCACGTCAGGCTGCTGACCATGCCGACGACGACGGCTGAGATAACGCCTTCCTTGGTGACGCCTTTCCAGAAGAGGATCATGATCAACGACGGCAGGTTGGCCGAGGCAGCGACGCTGAAGGCCCACCCGACCAGGAAGCTGACGTTGAGCCCTTCAAACAGGATGCCCAGAACGATCGCGATCGTGCCGACGACGACCGAGGCGATCTTGGCAACACGCACTTTCTTCGAGTCGTCCATCTCGATCTTGAAATAGCTGGTCAGAATGTCGTGCGTGACGGCTCCGGCTGAGGCGAGGATCAGACCGCTGACCGTGCCGAGCACAGTTGTAAACGCGATCGCGGAAATCGCCGCGAACAGCCATTCGCTCATGCTGCGAGCCAGCAGCGGTGCGGCCATGTTCGAGTCAGTGACGTCCATCGCCCCGCTCGTCATCGCGCCCAGCCCAAGGTACAGCGTCAACACGTAGAAGAAACCAATGGTGGCAATGCCAACGATCGTGCTCTTCCGGGCCGCGGCCGCATCTTTGACGGTGTAATACCGAATGAGAATGTGAGGCAGCGACGCGGTGCCGCAGAACAGAGCGAGCATCAGGGACAGGAAGTTGAGCTTGTCGAAGAACTTCGCGCTGCGAATTCCCTGAAAGCGAGGATGCTCGCCGGGACGCAGGACCTGGCTGCCGGGCGTCGGCTTCTGAAAGTAGACCGTCGTTTTCGATCCGTCTTCCTCGATCAGCAGTTTGCTGCCCCACAGGACGACTTCACTTTCCTGAAGCGTACTGAAAAACTCCAAGGGTCCCACGGGCGTGCCGGGCTCGTAGCCATCCGGAAGCTTGCTCACATGGCCGATGGCGTGGAGTTCTGCCTCACCCTTCTTTGATCCCTTCTGTTCTCCGTTGACGAGAATTCTGTCGTCAGCCGTTTCTGTCAAAGCCTGAGCCTCAAGCAGAAACGACTGCCGGCCGGCCATCGTGTTGGATTCGTGCTTCGTCCAGACAGAGACTTTTCCTGCCGCGTCCTGCAGTCGAATGAAGTCTGTGCCGATCCAGGGACCCGACGGCTCAATCAGTTCCCATCCGGTTCCGGGTGCAGGCAGAACGTCATCGGGGAGTGACAGGGTTCGTAGCCCGGTGGCTTCCTCGCCCGTGCTGACTTCGAAACCCCGATTCAGGATCATCACCGTCAGAATGGCGCTGAAGACAACCAGCAACGAACCCTTGATGAACTGCACCCAGGTCGTGCTCACCATGCCGGCCGTCACGACGATCAGAATGACCGTCACGCCGACGATCACGACTCCTACCCAGTGATCAAAGCCGAGCAGCGGCTGCACCAGAACTCCGGCACCGACCATCTGCGGGATCAGATAAAAAACGCTGACCGCGAGCGTACTGATGCCTGCAGCGAGTTTGATGCCGGGCGAATTGAACTTCGCGTCGAGCGCATCCGCGAACGTGAATTTGCCAAGCCGTTTCATCGGCTCGGCCACGACAAACAACGCAACCACCCAGCCGGCGAGATACCCGATCGAGTACAGGAATCCGTCATAGCCATAAAACGCGATCATCCCGCAGATGCCCAGGAACGACGCTGCGGAGAGATAGTCGCCCGCGAATGCGATTCCGTTGACGAACCACGGGATCTGTCCGTGAGCCGCAAAGTACCCTTGCGAATCCTGCGCTTTCCGGCCCAGCCAGAAACTGATTCCCAGAGTGATTCCGACAAAGACAAAGAAGATCACCACCGCGATCGTTGAGGGTTCGTAAATCATTTCGAGCCCTCCCCGTCGCCGGTTGAATCCGCTTTGGGCGATGCCGATCCCGGCGCGTCGTTGCCGTCACAAACGAGCCCGTAAATCAGAGAGAGGACGACGGCTGCGATGATCAGGAAGAAGCCGTACAGGATCGCCACGTTGACTCCGGCAACTGGCGTCGCCTCCATCGTGTCGGGAGAGAAGGCGCTGAGAAAGACAAACCCGCCGTACAGCGCGAGATAAACGAAAAACAGAATCAGCCCGATGCGGGCGTTCCGGGTTTCCATGTGAAGTCCTGTGGTCAGAGCGGGCGTCCGCGACGCAGAGCAGTTGAAATCGAGCCCGCCAGAGTAGCCAGATTCAGAAAGGCCCGCCACGGACCGGCGCGCGACGGTGTCGACAATCGGCAACGGTTTCTGTCTGGCAACGTTCCGATGCTCGAATGTCAGCGCTGCTGCCAATCTCTCGAAATCGGGCGAGGCGAATGCCTGACCCGTGCTGATTTTTTTTGACCAGTCAATTCCCGCAACCTAACGTTGATTCGCCTCCCTGATTGACACCTTGAGCCGAGAGACCGGTTGCGTCATGAGAACGACATCCCTGCAGACAGCCGTGGCTCCGCCCAGCTTCGATGTTCCGTCGGAGGGCTTTCGCCGTGAGGCCGCTCCGGCACCGTCGGCGAGCTGGCATCGATCAGGCAGTCTCGTTCATTGCCGCAGAGTTCACCGGATCCCGTTTTCCGGTCGGCTGCGCCTGCGCGGTCTGAATGAGAATCATGAGCCGGTCGATGTGGAGCTCGTTGCGACAGGCCGCGACATTTCCGGAGACGGCATCTCGTTCCGGCATGACAATCCGCTGCCGTATCGATTCGTCGAAGTGACCTATAACGCTGCTCTCGGGACGGTCACGCGCCGGGCGAAACTCACCTGGTGCCGGTACGCCGTCGACGGGTTTTACGTGAGCGGTGGCCGCTTTCTGCGCCAGCCGTAACGCAGGACTGGCCAAAACAGGGGCTTAGCAGCCCGTTGAAGACGGGTAGCGGCACGGCGCAAGCCGTCCGGTCAGATCGCGTTTCGCCATGCAAAACCGGGCAGCTTGCGCCGCTCCGCGACAGGGATCGGACTTGTTCCACTGACTGTGAGAGGCACGACTCACACGGACACATTTGTCCGAATACGGGCAGAGCTTCCTTGGAGACCGAGGAAAGTTTCCCCCGGGAAAATCAGCAGAATCGGCAGAATCGTCACATTTTCGCGCGGGGCCTCGCAATCGGAACAAGTTCTCCAGCCGGCAGAACCGATACGAGAGGGAACCGGCTCTACCCGAGCCCGGTGTGGTTTTCTGCTGACCCGAGCTCCGACTGCCGGAGCACGGGGGAACACGGCCTCAGGAAGATGAACATGATCAGGCGATTCACAGCCGCCGTTGCCATTGCCGTCCTCGGAGCATCCTTCGCGCCGGGCCTGGTTCAGGCGCAGTATTCTCCCGCGCAGTATTCCTCAGCGCAGCCTTCCCCTTACGGGCAACCGGTTTACACACCGACCTCGTTCGAAGGGCACGACCATTCGGGCGGTCATGCGTCCTGTCCGATTTGCATGATGAGCATGTCGGGTGCTCAGGCAGGCGGAGGGCCAACTCCGATCACGGCCAACTACTCGCAGCCGAGCCCGTACTACCGGGAGTCGTACGACGACCTGTCCGGCGACGATGGCTGGGACTACGGGAGCTCGCCGTTCGACGCGTTGCTGTTAAGCGCGGTCAAGGGTGCCTATTTCCGGGTCGAGTACCTCAACTGGACTTACAAAGACCCGGGAAATCAGGCACTCGGTTCGGCCCTCGCTGGAGTTCCGGAACCGCGCGATCCGTTCCCGGTCACAGTGGCCAGTCAACTGGCCGGCATCGCCCGGGTCGCCACACTCGACACGACCGATTTGAGCCATCGGAACGGAATTCGAAGCACGATTGGTCTGCCTTTGCCAGCAGGTCGAGGTGGTTTTGAGGCGTCGATTTTCTGGATGCAGGACGTGACAGAAGTGACTCAGGAGTTTGAAGTCGCCGGGAATAAAATTGGTCCCCCGCTGGCCGGCACGAATGACGTGGCTCGTTTCATCGTGACATCGACGTTTACGAACGGAGTTCCCGGGTCCAACCTCTTCATTTACGACGAGTCTTTCCGGACGAGGTTCTCAAGCGATCTATGGGGCGCGGAATTCAACTGGGTCTCGGACCCGTACTCGTCCGGTCCTGGTCTGCAGATTCGTCCGCTCCTCGGATTTCGATACGTCGACATCTCCGAGCAGCTTGTTCAGACCGGCTCGTTCAACCAGCAGGGAGTGCTGGCGACCTCGCTGGTCAGTGTTGTCACGTCACAAAGCGACAACAAAGTCTATGTACCGCAGGTGGGTTTGCGGATGGAGTTCGTGCATCCGAGATTCGCTCTGGGTGTCGAACCGAAAATCGGCTTTGGCATCAACGAAGCCGAAAACGTTGTCGTGAGCGAACGGCTGCGAAGTCAAGGGGACCCGACCATTACGTCGACGGATCAGGCTTCGAAACTCAGCACGGTCGGAGAAATCGCGCTCTACGGAAAACTCATCGTGACAGAGAAGCTGACCGTCAACTTTGGTTACTCATTCCTGTTCGTTGACAACACGAGTCGGGCTCATAACAGCGTCTTCTACAACGACAATGGCCCGTTGAACGACGCGGCAATCGTTGCGAGGCAGAGCACCGAACTTATGTACTACCAGGGTCTCAATATGGGTGCGGAATTCCGCTATTAATCGTTGCCCGAATGCGGACCGTCAATCAACAAAACCGCCCCGAAGCAAATTGCTCCGGGGCGGTTTTTGTTGCGCACACAAATCAGTTTCGGACCGACCGCCGGAAGCTGCTTTGAGGGGAGACGCGCAGTGAAGAGATCGTAGCCAGAAAACGAGAGCTCAGCGAACTGTCACGTAAGTCGTCTGAAGATGACGCGTGACAGGAATCGAGCGGGGAGCGTAGCCAGGCCCGAGCAGAGCCGTCCCTGGAGTCTGCGACGCGGCCGGAGCCGGACTGACCGGTACCGGCGGCTGAAGGTTGCCCTGCTGAATCGGCTCGTGCTGAATTGCACCAGGCTGTGGATTCTGAATCAGCCCAGGAATCTGAGTGTTCGGCTGAACGGGCTGTGAATACTGCTGAGGGTGTTGCTGCTGGTACTGCGGAGCCGCGTACTGCTGCTGCTGTTGCGGAGCGTACGTCGGCTGACCCTGATAGTGCGGCTGAGCGTACTGCTGCGGTGCGTACTGGTGGGGAGCGGCGTATTGCTGCTGTTGGGGAGCGTACTGCTGCCAGGTCTGAGCCTGTGTGAACTGCTGCTGCTGCGGTTGCCACCTCGCACCCTGCTGGCAGTTGCAGGGAGCCTGCGAACCGTAAACCCCTTGAGCCTGCGGAGCGTAAACTCCCTGGTAGGCTGGTTGTGAGTACTGCGGAAAACCCTGAGCCTGCCCACCGTAATAACTGCCGCTGCTCGCCGGGTACGATCCCACGACAACACCATCGAGGATGACGCCGTCGCCACACGGATCGCAGCACGACGGAACGCAGCAACTGGCACACGGGTCACAGCACGTTGCGCACGGATCGCAGCCGGAAGAGCAGCTGAACGGATTCAGCCGGGACAGCTTGCTCTTCACGCGGGATTTGAAGCAGTACATCCGGCCGTGAACGTTCGAAATGCCACGGTGCATTTTCGAAAGCAGACTCTCACCACACCCGCTTGAGCAGCACGACGTCGAGCAGGGATCGCAGCTGACGACGCTCGGGCAGCACGACGACGAGTTGAAACAGATCGGGCGAATCTGACCCGCGTTGCCTCGGAATGCCGCGGGCTGACCATTCAGAGGCAGCGGAGCCGGCGCGGGCGGCGGGACAAGTGCCGGTACGTCTTCCAGCGGCTCGATCAGAAACTCCGTCGGACGCGGATCGCGGCCCTGCGTGTTCAACGGCGCCGGAGCCTGCACTGAGTCAGCGACCGGAGTGGGCGTGCCAATCGACTCGCCATCGGTCAGTGACTCGGCGTAGACACCTGGAAGCAATCCTGACGCAGGCGGCTCGTCATCGAAACCTCGCTCGAACTGACTGATCCCTCGCTCGATGGCAGAGCAACCGGCAAACGCGGCGGCGGCCAGCAGGCCAGCGCCCAAGTAATAGCGGAATGTGAGCTTCATGCTTCAAGTGCCTCGCGATTCAGAGTCGGTCATTCGAAGAGGTGTGTTGCAAACAGGAGTGAGTCTTTGATCGGACGGCGAGTCAGGAAAACGCAACTCGATTGCCCTGGTTCGGCACCGACTCGCGGCAACCCCGTCGGTCGCTCTCAACGTCCCGTCCGTGCCGCATGGCCCTGGTACAGCTGATCTGAAGCCTGTGCGGGTTCTGGCGGAGTCGAGTTCGGCAGCATCGGTGCGACCGGTACTCAACGCAGCCCTTCACCGCGCAATGTCATCATCCCGGAATAATCGCGCCATGCGTTTTCCGCGTTGTTTCGGTTCGTGCCGCGACAGACCGCGCACCCGTTCGAAGACTCACGCCCCTCGCGCTCAACTGACGCCACTCGATCGACGCTCTCTCTCAATGAGGGAGGCGATTAGCGGATGGCGGCGGGGATTGACCTGCACTGAGACCGCTTTCCGTCGCTCTCCATCCGGACTCGTCCATTTCGACCTATGCTTGCTCTGCAGGGGAAAGTGTCACACGCGTGCAAAGTCAGACCAAACGGCTCGACTCAGTGAGCCGAACTCCGTGGAGCCTTCCGATATGCCCGGTTCAATTGGTGCCGAACTTCCAGCGACGCCGTCTGCGTCGTTCGCAGTCGCGGATTCCTCCTCGGCGACGATCGTCGACCTGGAAACGGCAGGAATTCATCAGCCGCGAGTCCGCTGGCACTACACGTTCTTCGTGTTAGCTGCCATCGGCATTGCCGCGATCACAGCCAGCCTGTCGTTCAGCCGGGCCCTCACGGAAGATTTCGCCCAGGCCGTCTCCAGCAACTACGAATGGGTCGAGCGGGAAGCGCTTTATTCTGAGCTCGTAAAGCTCTCCAGCGAATGCGCCCAACCCGCCATCGACGTTTTCAACTCACGCGACGCCGCGGTCGAACGAGAGCGACTGGCGAAAAGCCTTGCCGTTTTTCGCAGCCGACTGGACATTGCTCAGCGCGAAGCACGAATCAATATTCCGAAAGCCGATCTGAAGGCCGTCGAAGAACGTCTCGATCGAATTGTCGAAGGGGCGGGCAGAATCGAGGTTGAAACGCTGCGCATCCTCAACCTCAGCGAGCAGAATGACTACGACACGGCAGGTGGAAAGCTGGCACGGCTCAATCAGATCAGCAGTGAAGTCAGTGGCGAAATCGTCCGCCTCTACAGTGAAATCCGAGCGGTTCAAAGTCGGGGGTTTGAATCGCAGCTGCAGGACGCCGAACAGATGCGGGCGTATCAGGCCTGGTTTCTGTTCGGCATCCTGGCGATGGTCGTCGTCGTGGCTCTTTACGGAAATCGGTTGTCGCGTGCCGCTCACGAGACGATTTCAACGATCGCGACCCAGGCTCGGAATCTTGCCGATCGCGAGGCGCGGCTCCGAACAATTTTCAATTCAGCCGCCGAAGGCATTGTCACGATCACCGAGAAGGGGATTATCGAGTCGTGCAATCAGGCGACGCTCGATCTCTTCCAGCTGCCGGGCGACCGCATCATCGGATCGCCGCTGGAGGATCTTGTCGAGCGCAGCGTGCCCGCCAGGGGAGACGCGCGGACCGCGCGGATTCGAAACGTCGATTCACTCGTCGGCACGCGACAAGAGCTGGTGGCGTATCGGCCCGACGGGTCGCAGGTCATCGTCGATTTCTCGGCCGCCGAAGTTCGGTTTCCCGACCATCGGGTGATCACGGGCATCCTGCACGACATCACAGAGCAGAAACTCTTCGAAGCGCAGCTTGAGCAGGCTCGCTTTGTGGCCGAATCGGCGACGAAGGCTCGAACGTTGTTTCTGGCCAACATGAGTCACGAAATCCGCACACCGATGACGTCGATCCTCGGCTTCGCCGAGCTGCTGGCCGATCCGGATCAGTCGCCTGAGGAGCGAATCCGATGCGTCGAAACGATTCGTTCCAACGCGGACCATCTGCTTGCTCTGATCAATGACATTCTCGATCTGTCGCGGATCGAAGCAGGGCGAATGACGCTCGAAACAATTCGTTGCTGTCCCGCCCAGATCGTCAACGAAGTCGTTTCGCTGATGCGCGACCGCGCGGCGAACAAAGGGCTCGACCTCAACGTCGTCTTCGATTCGCCCGTCCCGGAATTTATTCATAGCGATCCGGTTCGGTTGCGGCAGATTCTGATCAACCTGATCGGCAATGCCGTCAAGTTCACTCGTGATGGCGGCGTTCGAGTTCAGTTGCGATTCGATTCGGAAACGCACGCTCAGCCGCGATTGATTTTTCGCGTCATCGATACGGGAATCGGCATCGCGACAGCGCAGCAGTCACGGCTGTTTCGCGCGTTCACGCAGGCCGATAACTCGACGACGCGCGAGTTTGGCGGAACGGGCCTCGGCCTGGCCATCAGCAAACGGCTCGTGGAACTCCTCGGTGGGACGATTTCTGTTCTTAGTGCCGAGGGACTTGGAGCAACGTTTGAATTCGATCTTCCGACCGGTCCTCTCGATGGCACGCCGATGATCGACCGTCCCGAAATCGCAACGAGTTCTCCCAGATCTGCTCCGAGAATGACTGCTGATGTTTTATCGGTTGCCGCAGAAGTGCTGCTTGTCGAAGACGGCCCCGACAATCGACGACTGATTTCTCATCACCTCAAGAAAGCCGGCGTTCAAGTGACGACCGCTGAAAACGGGCAGCTGGCCATCGAGGCTGTTGGCTGTCGAGAAAAACCGTTCGATCTCATCTTGATGGACATGCAGATGCCCGTGCTCGACGGATACTCGGCGACAACCGAGTTGCGAAAGAGCGGCTACGAGGGAACGATCGTCGCATTGACAGCCCACGCGATGACGGGTGACCGGGAACGGTGCCTTGAAGCGGGCTGCGATGGCTACCTCACGAAACCGATTGACGCGGTGCAGCTGATCGAAACCGTTCGGCGAGCGGCGGCGCAGTCTGCCCCGCAGGCCGTGTGCGATTCGCTGCCCCCGATCGTCAGCGAATTTGCAGACGATCCCGACATGGCCGAGATCGTCGTCGAGTTTGTCGATGGCCTGATGGACCGTTTTGCCTGCCTGGCCGAGGCTCATTCTGCAGGCGACCTCGAACTGGTCGCGACGAACGCTCATCAACTGAAGGGGTCCGGCGGCGGCTATGGCTTTCCCGCCGTGACTTCGGTGGCGGCAAAAGTCGAACAGCTCGCGAAGGACCCTCTCGCAGATCACGATCAACGCCAGGCGGCAATCAACGAGCTCAATGAGATCTGCCAGCGCATCGCCGGTGGTCTTCCCGGCGAACAGAACGAAAGCCGACCCGCCGCCACCGTTCGATCAGAAACCACTGCTGCGGAAGGTTCTGCTCGCCAGGTGGCTACACTGATCGGTGGAGGGGGATCACCTCAAAGCACCATCGAGCGGATCGAAGAACTGGCTGCGAGTGATCCGGAATGGATGGAAGTTTCCGATCTTCTTCAAAACCTGACCACAATTCTTCGCCAGACTTCAACGCCAGAGGCTGAACCTGAGCTGGAAGAGGTAGAATCGAATACAGACACAGGTGCCTCCGTGGTAGTCTGATCTGTCTTTCGGAGGAGGCCTTTTCGCTGCCTCGACCGATGTCGGTTGAAAGAGAAAGCCCATGCAGCAAATCCTTGCCATCGATGACTCGCCGGACATCCATCAGTTGCTGAGCGTTCGGCTCGGCGGACTGAACGTGGAACTTCGGCATGCGCTGACAGGCGAATCGGGATACGAGCAGGCGTGTGAAGAACCGCCGGACCTGATCCTGCTCGACGTCATGATGCCGGATGCGAGCGGTTTCGAAATTTGTCGCCGTTTGAAAGCAAGATCGAAAACAGCTTCGATTCCGGTTATTTTTCTGACAGGCGAAACGGATGTCGAACAGAAAGTGCTCGGCTTTGATGTCGGAGCGGTCGACTACATCCAGAAACCGTTCGACACCGCAGAGCTCACCGCGCGCGTTCGATCGGCGCTTCGAACCAAACGCTACTTCGACATGCTCGCGCATCGGGCGATGCTCGATGGGCTGACCGGGCTTTGGAATCGCTCGCAGTTTGATCAGAGACTCTATGAAGAAATTGCATCCGCGAGACGTTACGACCGGCCATTGTCGCTTGTCATGATGGACATCGATCGGTTCAAAAATCTGAACGACACGTACGGGCATCCGTTTGGCGATCAGGTTTTGCAGTCCGTCGGAGAACTGCTTCAGGGCTGGAAGCGAAGCACCGATCTGCCATGTCGCTACGGTGGCGAAGAGTTTGGAATCATTCTTCGAGAGACCGACATGGAAGGCGCTGAACGGACAGCGGAACGGATCCGCGGAGCGCTGGAGGAGCTTGAAATTCGACACCGCAGCAACATCGTTTCTGTCACGGCGAGCTTCGGTGTATCCTCGATGAGCCTCTGTCGGAATCCGTGTGAATTAGACCATAACTGGCTGATTGCGAGTGCCGACAGCGCTCTTTACCGGGCAAAAGAGGCGGGCCGAAACTGCGTTTCGACAGGTATCGTGGAGTAAAAAGCGGCACGAAAACCAACCGGTGAGCGCAATAGAAAAGGCGACTGTTTCCAGTCGCCTTTCCTCGTTGTTGCCGTCCAGAATCAGAAGTGACTGCAGAAGCACCCGGAATCGGGTTACTTCTTCTTGGCAGTTTACTTCTTCTTGGCAGCCTTCTTCTTGGCAGCCTTCTTCTTGGTTGCCTTCTTCTTGGTTGCCTTCTT